>JAEZGC010000165.1 GCA_023437345.1 Actinomycetes bacterium | reverse complement strand
GGCTGGACGCGCTGGCGTCCGAGCTGGCCGGGCTGGACGCCCGGATCGCGGCGCGGCACTTCGTCAGCCAGGCGACCCGGCACGCCGCCGAGAGCCTTCGGGTGGACTGGCAGCAGGACGAGTCGTGACCGCCCGGTTCGGCCCCCGGCGCTACCTGGTGGAGCACGCCACCAGGTACACCTACGACGCCGTCGTGGAGGCCGTCTACAACCGCGGCTTCCTTCGGCCTCGCGACACCGAGTGGCAGATCGTGCTGTCCAGCGACCTGACGGTGGCCCCCGAGCCCGACCAGGTCAGCGAGCACCTGGACTACTTCGGCAACCACTCCACCTACCTGGAGAGCCGCGACCCGCACACCGAGTTCGCCGTCGTCTGCCGTAGCCGGGTGGCTGTTGACTGGCCGCGTCCGGACCTTGCCGCGCTGAACCAGCACACGGTGGGCCAGGCCGCCCGGGAGCTGGCCGCCCGGACCGACCCGGTGCTGCTGGCCGACTTCACTTTGGCGTCGCCGCTGGTGGCGCTGGACGCGGCGGTGCGGGAGTTCGCCGCCGACCTGCTGCCGCCCGAGCGGCCGCTGGGCGAGGCGCTGGTGACTCTGGTCCATGCCATCAACGACGGGTTCCGCTACGACAGCGCCGCCACCTCGGTGGTCACCACGCTCGACGACCTGCTGGACCTGCGCGCCGGGGTCTGCCAGGACTTCGCCCACCTGGCTGCCGGCTGCCTGCGGGCCGCCGGGCTGCCGGCCCGCTACGTCAGCGGCTACCTGGAGACGGCGCCGCCGCCGGGCGAGGCGAAGCTGCAGGGGGCGGACGCCTCCCACGCCTGGACGTCAGTGCTCGTCCCCGAGGTGGGCTGGGTCGACATCGACCCGACCAATGCCCAGTTCGCCGACTCCCGCTACATAGTGACCGCGTGGGGCCGCGACTTCACCGACGTGTCGCCGCTGCGCGGGGTGGTGTACACCGAGGCCGCCGGCTCCGACCTGGCGGTGTCTGTGGACGTGACCCCGCTTGACTAGCTGCCGGCCAGCGGGTTGACGAGCAGGTCGTGGTACTCGGGGTGGCGCCGCGCCCAGGCCGTGACGTACGGGCAGACGGTCCGGATCCGCCATTGGCCGGCGGCCCTGACCTCGTCGAACGCGTACTGCACCATCCGGCCGGCGATCCCCAGGTGGCGGTGCTCAGGCTCGACGAACGTGTGGTCGAACGCGGCGACGCCGTCGCGCAGCTGGTAGGTGGCCTCGCCGACAAGCTCGCCGTCCAGCCATGCCTCGAAGGCCTGCTCGTCGACGTTGTGCCGGAACTCCTTGGCCATCGCGTCGCCTACAGGTCGGGGTCGAAGGCGCGGTCCAGCCTGAGCATCCGCTCCGGCGACTGGTCGATGTCGCGCCGGCGGCTGATCAGCACGTCGCACTTGGCGTGCTCGACCACCTGGTCGGAGACCGAGCCGAGCAGCAGCCCGGCGAAGCCGCCCAGCCCGCGGGTGCCGACGATCAGCACCCTGGCGTCCTCGGAGGAACGGACGAGCTCGCGTCCGGCCGCCCCGTGCGGCACCTCCAGTTCGACCTCGACGTCGGGGAACTCGGCAAGGCGCCCGGCTACCTGCTGCTCGAGCTGCTCGCGGACCGCGGCGGCGAAATCCTCCACCGGCGGGACGTAGCCCGGCGACCAGGTGGCCGGCCGCGGCGCGGTGCTAATCGTCCACGCCCTGACTATGCGCACCTTCAGGGCGAGCTTGGAGGCCAGCCACAGGCCCTTGCGGAGCGCCTCGTCAGCGAACTCCGAGCCGTCGTAGCCGATGACAATAGGGGCGTCGTCGTCCATGCCCCGACTGTACCCGTGGCCGCCTTCCCCGGGGAGCCACCCCGGGACGCCGAGCGCCACCCGGGACCGGCCCCCACCTACGCAGCGCCACCCCTGCGCCAGGAGCCGCCAGAACGCACCGAAGGCCACCCATCACGGGTGGCCTTCGACGTGCGGGGTGGCCCTGGCCGGGCCGGCGTCGGTGGGACGCGGCGGGTCAGGCGCTCTTGATCGCGGAAACCTCGAGCTCGAGGGTCACCTTGTCGCTGACCAGCACGCCGCCGGTCTCGAGCGCGGCGTTCCAGGTCAGGCCCCAGTCCTTGCGGTTGACCACGACGGAACCCTCGAAGCCGATCCGCTCGTTGCCGAACGGGTCGACCGCGGCGCCGCCGAACTCGAAGGGGACGGTCACCGGCCGGGTGACGTCCTTGATGGTCAGGTCGCCGGTCACCTCGACGGTCTCGCCATCCACGATCTCGAAGCCGGTCGCCTTGAAGGAGATGGCCGGGTAGGTCTCGACGTCGAAGAAGTCGGCCGAGCGGAGGTGCCCGTCACGGTTGGCGTCGCGGGTGTCGATGCTGGCGGCGTCGATGGTCACCTCAAGGGCGGAGGCGGACGGGTTGGCGCCGTCGATGGTGGCGGTGCCGGTCACCTCGTTGAAGGCGCCGCGGACCTTGGCGATCATCGCGTGGCGGGTGACGAAGCCGACCCGGGAGTGGCTCGGGTCGAGGGCGTAGGTGCCGCTCAGGGCGGTGAGGGTCGGGCTCTCAATGGTGGAAGTCATGGGGGTAGTCCTCTCGGGTAGTTGAACTCTCAATGAGATTTACTGTACGCCTCAACTATTGAGATGTCAACTATATTCCTTCCCCTCGGACGCCACCCGTCGGCCCCGGGCCACCGCCCAGCGCTCCTCCGGACGCCGAGAACTCCCTCCCTGAGGGAGCGTTCGGCCGCCGCGGGGAGTTCTCGGTGAATCAGTCACGGCCGGGAGCGACCGGGAGCGACCGGGAGCCACCGTGAGCGAGCGGTGACGGGCCGCGGGCGCCACCGGCCACCCCTCGAAGCCCTTCCGAAGGCAGCCGCCAGGGCTGGCGCGCGGATTGATCATCCGGTGAAATGGGGCCGTGTCCGGCCCGGTCGGGCGCGTGTAGGGTGGCCCGCAGGGAGCCTCCCGCGTCGCAGCGGGGCGATCCTGCACGGGGGAAGGAGGAACAGATGGCCAACGCGGTCTTCAGCCACGACGACACGAGGCTCGACCTGCCGCTGGTGCCCGCGACGCTGGGCAACGACGGGTACGACATCAGCCAGCTGCTCGCCAGTACCGGCGACACCACCCTCGACGTGGGCTTCGCCAACACCGCGTCCTGCCGCTCGGCGATCACCTTCATCGACGGCGACGCGGGCATCCTGCGCTACCGCGGCTACCCGATCGAGCAGCTGGCCGAGCAGTCCACCTTCCTCGAGGTGTCCTACCTCGTGCTGTACGGCGAGCTCCCGACGGCGGGCCAGTTGGCCGAATTCACCGGCAAGATCTCGAACTACACCATCATCGACGAGCGGCTCCGCGAGCTGTACCGCTCGTTCCCGCGGCGCTCCCACCCCATGCCGGTCCTGGCGGCGGGCCTCAACGCGTTGTCGACCTTCGTCGCCTCGGCCCGCACCGGCAAGGTGATGACCCCCGAGCAGACGCTGCAGGACGACACCTACCGGCTGCTGGGCCAGCTGCCCACCCTGGCTGCCTACGGCTACAAGAGCTCGGTCGGCCAGCCGTTCCTCTATCCCGACGCCTCGCTGTCCTACATCGAGAACTTCCTGCGGATGTCGTTCGGGCTGCCGACCGGCCCCTACCCCTTCGACGACCAGATCACCCGCGCCCTCGACGTGCTGCTGGTGCTGCACGCCGACCACGAGCAGAACTGCTCCACCTCGACGGTGCGGATGGTCGGCTCGTCCGGCGCCAACATCTACGTGTCGGTGGCCGCCGGCGTCAGCGCCCTGTCCGGCCCGCTGCACGGCGGGGCCAACCAGGCTGTCCTCGAGATGCTGCAGGGCATCCGGGACGAGGGCGGCGACGTCCGCTCCTACGTCAACAAGGTGAAGGACAAGAAGGACACCACGAAGCTGATGGGCTTCGGGCACCGGATCTACAAGAACTACGATCCGCGCGCAGCGATTGTGAAGAAGCACGCCGACGCCATCCTCGGCAACCTCAGCGGCACCAACGAGCTGCTCGACATCGCGGTGGCCCTGGAGGAGGCGGCGCTGGCCGACCCCTACTTCCAGGAGCGCAAGCTCTACCCCAACGTCGACTTCTACACCGGCCTGATCTACGAGGCGATGGGCTTCCCGCAGAACATGTTCACCGTGCTGTTCGCGCTGGGCAGGCTGCCGGGCTGGATCTCCCACTTCCGCGAGCAGTTCTCCGATCCCGGCACCAAGATCAACCGGCCCCGCCAGGTCTACGTCGGCGAGACGCTGCGCGACTACGTGCCGATGGAGCAGCGCGGCTGAGCCGACCTGACGGGCAGGCGGGTCACGGTTTGCCGAAGTCAGTCACTGGTTAATACCGAGACGATGTCGGCGTCGACACCCCCGCGGCGCCGGCCGCCCAGGAGGTGCGCGATGTTTGGCCAGCCTGAGTTCGCCGCCCTGAACGCCCGCCTCAACACCCGCCTCGACGAGGTCGGGGTCCTGATCGTCGCCCACCGCGGCTGCGGCCACGCCAGCATCGCCGACAACACCGCGCTTGCCGTCAGGGCCGCCCTGCTGAGCGGGGCTGACGTCGTCGAGCTCGATGTGGCGGCCTCTCGCGACGGCGAGTTCTACTGCTTCCACGACGGCTACGAGCAGGAGCTGCTCGGCCTGAGCGCGAACCTGCAGGCCCTCAGTTCCGCCGAGATCGACCAGGCGTCCCACATCTGGGTGGACCGGCCCGGCCGGCGGACGCCGGTGGAGCGCCTGCTCCCCCTGCTGGAGTCGTTCCGGGGCGGCCCGCTGTTCAACATCGACAGGTCCTGGTGGCGCTGGCCCCAGCTGCTGCGGGCGCTGCGGGGCCTCAACATGGCAGACCAGCTGATAGTGAAATGCCCGGCGTGGGAGGAGACCGCGCTGGACCGGCTGCGGGAGTTCGGCGTGAAGTTCCCGTTCGTCCCGATCTGCGCCACCCCCGACGATGTCTACCGCACCGTCGGTGACCCCCACCTGAACACTGTGGGGGTCGAGTTGATCACCACCACCCGGCACCATCCGTGGTTCTGCCCCGAGGTGATCGATGAGTTCCACAGGCTCGGCGTGTTCTGCTTCGTCAACACCGAGACGCTGACCACCGGCGTGCCGCTGTTCGGCGGGCTGGACGACGAACTCGCCATCGAGCAGGGGCCCGCCGAGGTCTACGGGCCGATCCTCGACCTGGGGGTGGACGCCGTCCAGACCGACTGGCCGTGGCTGTTGCGCGACCTGCGGGACGCGCGCCGGCACTCGCTCACCGCGCCGGGTCCGGCCGGATCACCGTCGTCCGCCGGGTGAGGCGTCCGGGGCCCCGCCGACGGCGGAACCCCGGAGACCCTCACTGGGCAAGCACCTTCTTCCAGGCACCCTCGTAGGACTCGGGGACGAACCCGATCGCCTCGTTGATGTCGAGCATCGGCCGGTTCTCCTCGGCGTTGTAGGTGATCACCCGGGGCGAGTGCGGCGCGAAGTCCCGCCAGGCGACGAGGTTCTCGCACTTGACCAGCATCCCGAGCCGGTGCCCGCGGTGCTCCTTGAGGACGAGGGTGTCCTCCTGGTGCGTGGCGCGGGTGTGGTCCGGGCCGATCGCCAGCTCGCTGAACGCGACCAGCCGGCCGCTGGCCAGGTGCTGCGCGGCGACTACCCGTACCGTCCGTCCGCCGGCGAGCGAGCGCTCGTCGTTGGTGGCGACCCGGGCGGCGTCCCAGGCCTGCTCGTCGTACTCCATCCCGGCCGAGGGGGCGTCGGTCGACATCCGGGACTTGACCCAGGCGAAGCCGTCGACGAACTCGGGCGGGGTGGGCGCGAACCAGCTGACCACCCGGTACCCGTCGGCAGCCGCACGGGCTTCGTCGAGCAGGGCGTGGATCCTGTCGAACGGCTCGGTCAGGTCGAGCACGGAAGCGCGCTCGATCTGTTCGAGCGTGTACCCGTGTCTGACGAAGTAGCGGGCCGCGGGGTCCCCGGCCGGGATGCTGCCGAATCCGGTCGGCGGCACCAGCCGCTCGCCGGTCCCCTCCCCGTGCCGCGCCCACGACTGCAGGACGGTCCGGCCGTGCTCACGCGCGGCCGATTCGATGATCTGCTCGTAGGCCTGGCTGCCGATGCCGCGTCCGTGGACCTCGCGGAGCAGTTCGACCTGCCAGTACAGGCTGCGGGAGCCGTCCTCGAGCGGCACGTAGACGTTCACCCGTCCGGCGATCCGGCCGTCCACCACGACGGCCCAGTAGAACCGCAGCTCGTAGGGGTCGGGACGGAAGTTGGGCAGCAGTTCGGCAGGGGTCGCCGCGTGGTCGTCGTGGCCGTACACCTCGCGGTAGATCTGGTTGCGCACCGCGGCCAGTTCGAGGAAGTCGCCGGCATCCGGCGCATCCAGTGACGCGGGGACGATCAGCGGCCGGAACTCGACGGCGGTGCGGGTTGTGGTCATGGTCATGGTGGTCTTCCTGGTCGGGGTGGGGGCGGGGGGGGGCCCCCCCCCCCCCCCGGGGCGCGCGGGGGGGGGGG
>JAEZGC010000151.1 GCA_023437345.1 Actinomycetes bacterium | reverse complement strand
TGGCGGCGGGCCACGATCTCGGGCTTCGTCGTCGACCCGGACCGCAAGAAGATGAGCAAGTCCAAGGGCAATGTGGTGGTGCCCACCGAGATCCTCGAGAAGTTCGGTGCCGACGCCGTCCGGTGGCGCGCCGCGATGACCCGCCCGGGCCTCGACTCGCCCTTCGACGAGACCCAGATGAAGGTTGGCCGGCGGCTGGCGATGAAGGTGCTCAACGCGAGCAAGTTCATCCTCGGGATCGGCCAGGCCGACGACCCGGCGGCGACCACCGCAGCTGCCGACCTGGCGATGCTTGCCGCGCTGCGGGACGTGGTGCGCCAGGCCACCGCCAGCTTCGACGAGTTCGACTACACCAGCGCCCTTGAGGTGACCGAGAGGTTCTTCTGGCAGTTCTGCGACGACTACCTCGAGCTGGTGAAGGAGCGGGCGTACGGCGCCGCCGGCGACGCCCCCGCCGCGTCCGCGCAGGCCGCGCTCCGGCTCGCGCTGAACGTCCTGCTGCGGCTCTTCGCCCCGTTCCTGCCGTTCGTCACCGAGGAGGCCTGGTCGTGGTGGCAGGACGGGTCGGTGCACCACGCGACCTGGCCGGACGCCGACGAGCTCCCGGACGCCGGCGACCCCGCCCTGCTGGAGGCGATCGCGGCCGCGCTGATCGGCATCCGCGGCGCCAAGTCGCAGGCACGGGCCTCGATGAAGACCGAGGTGGCGCGCGCCGCCGTCACCGGGCCGGAGGCGCTGCTCGCCGGGCTGCGGCAGGTAGAGACCGACCTGCGGGCGGTGGGGCGGATCACCGGCACCCTCGACTGGGTGGCAGGTGAGGCGCCGCTGGCGGTCGACGTCGAACTCGTCGCGGCCGCGGAATGACCTTCGGCCGGCGCCAGGTGGCCGGCTGGGCGACCGGCCTGATCGTGGTGACAGTCCTGCTCGCCGGGTGCGCGGCGGGTGGCCCCCGCAACAGCGCCGGCCAGGTCACCGCGCCGGCGCCCGCCGACTCGTTCTCGCTGCAGGTCGGTGACTGCACGGGTCCGCTGACCACCGGGACCGTGGAGAAGCTCACCCTGGTGCCGTGCGGTCAGCCCCACGACTGGGAGGTGTTCGCGGTCACCGAGCTCGACGGGGACGAGTACCCGGGGGCGGGCGCCGTGCAGGACGAGGCCGAGGAGTACTGCCAGGACAGCTTCAAGCGGTTCATCGGGGTCTCGGCCGGCAAGTCGGAGTACGACCTCAACGTGCTGCAGCCCACCCGCCAGACCTGGAATCAGGCAGCGGACCGCGCCGTCACCTGCCTGGCCGGCAAGGACGGCGGCGACCTCACCGGCACGCTGCGCGACGCCGGGCGGTAGCCGGCCCATCGGAGCGGACCGGCCGCCGGCTACATCAGGTCGAGCAGGACCGGGTCGGCCAACCGCACCACTGCGGCCCTGGCGTCCTTCGGCGAGGTGGATGCCCGCGCCGCCGCCGCCATCTGCTGGCACTGGTCGCGGGTGTGCAGGCCCAGCGCGGTGCGCACGGCGGGGACCTTTCCCGGTGCCATGGACAGGCTGGAAACCCCGAGGCCGACCAGCACCAGCGCCAACAGCGGGTCACCGCCCGCCTCGCCGCACACTCCGACCGGCTTGCCCATCGCCTGCCCGCCGGCGCAGGCGAGCGCGACGACGTCCAGCAAGGCTGGCTCGAACGGGTCGAGGAGCGCCGCCAGCTCGCCCTGCATCCGGTCGGCGGCCATCGTGTACTGGGACAGGTCGTTGGTGCCGAGTGAGGCGAAGTCGACGTGGTAGAGGATCCCGCGGGAACGGATCGCCGCCGCCGGCACCTCGATCATCACCCCGACCTTGGGCAGGCCGAGCGCACGGACCCGGGCGGCGAACCAGATCGCCTCGGCCTCGGTCGCGACCATCGGCGCCATCACCCGCACGTCGGCGCCGGTCGCCCGGTAGGCGGCGGCGAGCGCCTCAAGTTGGGCGTCCATCACGTCGGTGCGGATCATCCCCAGCCGCAGCCCGCGGCGGCCGAGCGCCGGGTTCTCCTCCTCGCCGAGATCGGCGAACTTCAGCGGCTTGTCGGCGCCGGCGTCGAGGGTGCGCACCACGATCCGGCGGTCCCCGAAGGCCTCGAAGACGTCGGTGTAGATCCGGGTCTGCTCCTCGACAGTCGGCATCGTGTCGCGGTCGAGGAAGACGAACTCGGTGCGGAACAGTCCCACCCCTTCCACCGGCAGGGCCGCAGCCTTGCGGGCGTCGTCGACGGTGCCGATGTTGGCCAGCAGGGCGACCGGGTAGCCGTCCTTGGTCGACCCCTTCCCGGTGCCTCCGGCCAGGGCCGCCTCGCGGCGTCGCTTGCGCTCCAGCAGCAGTTCCTGCTCCTCCTGGGTGGGGTTGACCGTCACCTCGCCCACCCCGCCGTCCAGCGCGACAGTCGTGCCGGGCTCGACGTCGGTGATGCCGGTGGCCTGGACGACGGCCGGGATGCCCAGCTGGGAGGCCAGGATGGCGGTGTGGCTGGTGGGCCCGCCGGCCGCCGTGACGATGCCGAGGCAGGTCTCCACCGACAAGGTGGCGGTCTCGGCCGGCGCCAGGTCGTGGGCGGCGAGGATGGACGGCTCGGTGAGGGTGGGTACTCCCGGCTCGGGCTTGCCGAGCAGCCGGGCCACCGCCCGGTCGCGCACGTCACGCAGGTCGGCCACCCGCTCGGCCATGTAGCCGCCGAGCGCCAGGAACATGGTGGCGATCTCCTCGACTGCCGCTGTGACTGCCGTCGCGGGACCCTTGCCGGAGTTCAGCTGGGTCTCCACCCCGCTGGCCAGCCCGGGGTCGCGGGCCATCATGGCGCCGGCTTCCAGGATCGGGCGGGCATGGTCGCCGGCGACGGCAGCCTTGGCCTCGAGGCTCCTGGCGACGGCCTCCAGGACGTCCTTGACCTGGGCGAGGGCTGCGGCGGCGTCCTGCGCTGCAGGCTCGTCGGCGGGAGCTACCGGGGCCGGGCTGACGACGACCAGCGGGCCGACGGCGGTGCCGGCGCTGACCCCGATCCCGTGGAACGTCCGGGTCTGGTTGCCGGCCATCGCGCTACTCCGCGTCCAGGTCCCGCGACAACAGGGCCACCAGGGAGTCCAGCGCCTCGTCGGCCCCCTCCCCCTCGGCGGACAGGATGACGTTCTCCCCGTTCTTGGCGCCGAGCGCCATCACCATCAGGATGCTGCGGGCGTCCACCGGGTTGCCGCCCTCCTTGGCGATGGTGACCGGGAGCCCGGTGGCGGTGGCGGCCTGGACGAAGAGGGACGCGGGGCGGGCGTGCAGGCCAACCGAGGAGGCGATGGCGACGGTGCGGCTTGGCATGGGGGCTACTCCTTTGTGACTCCAGCGGAACTGCGTTCAACTTACCGGGCTGCGCCCCGGTTCGGGGAGGGTTGTCAGCCCTGCGCAGACCACCAGCGCCAGGATGCGGCAACACGCGTGCCCACCAAACGCGGCCGGTGCTGGTGGTAAGGCTTGGCAGGGGTAATCTTCCTCAGTAGTGTTGGCGGTCGTATTTTTGCCCGTGGGAGGGGGTTGCCGTGACTGTTGATCCCGCATCAATGGTGCTGGACATGCTGGCAGACACCATCGACGCCCTGAACAAGGGCCTGTCGGCCGATGCCACGGTGCTGGAGCACCTGGCTCAGGCCGTCGAGGCGCAGGCCGCGGTGAGTGTCTACTACGACGAGGACGGCGCGCTCGAGCCGATCGCGCAGGTGCCCGACCCGGACGCCGCCCAGCCGCTGCTCGACCACATCATGGACGTCGGCCCCGGCCTGCCCGGGGAGCACTTCCGGATCGACCAGGTGCCCGGCATCGGCCATGTCGTGCTGGTCATGATCGAACCGGTCGAGGACGACGAGCCGGTCGAGGGGTTCAGCCGGATCATCGCGCTCGCCCGCCCGGCCGACTACGACGAGGAGGCGCGCCGGCTGCTGCACCGTGCCTGCCGTCCGCTGGCGGTGCTGTGGCCGAGGGCGGCCCAGGCCTATGCCCAGGAGCGCGCCACCACCGCGGAGTTCAACATCACCGAGCGGGAACGCCAGGTGCTGGAGCTGCTGGCTCGCGGCCTGCTGGCCACGTCGATAGCCTCCCGGCTCAACCTGTCCCCTCGCACCGTCCACAAGCATCTGGGCAACATCTATCGCAAGCTCGGGGTGCACGACCGGCTGGTCGCGGTAGGGGTGGCACGGGCCAACGGCCTGCTGCCCGAGGCGGCGCCGCTGCGCGGAGCCACCAACGGGACGCCGCCGCGGGTCTGACCCGGGC
>JAEZGC010000067.1 GCA_023437345.1 Actinomycetes bacterium | reverse complement strand
GGGCCGGGGGGGGGGCGCCCCCCGCCCGCTGCTCTCGTCGGGTGGCACGGGCAGAAAGGACAGGCAGGTGGCCGAGAACGTCATCGCAGTACGAGGGGTCACCAAGTCGTTCGCCGGCGTGAAGGCGCTCAAGGGCGTCGACCTTGAGATCCTGCCCGGCGAGATCCACTGCCTGGCCGGCGAGAACGGCAGCGGCAAGTCCACCCTGATCAAGATCATCTCCGGGGTGTACGCCCCCGACGAGGGCACCATCGAACTCAACGGCACCCCGCACACCAGGCTGGCGCCGATCGAGGCGATCATGGGCGGGGTCCACGTCATCTACCAGGACTTCTCGGTCTTCCCCAACCTGTCGGTGATGGAGAACCTGGCGCTCAACACCGAGCTCGCCGCCAAGCGCAAGCTCGTCAACTGGCGCCGGTTCCGCACGATCGCCGAGGACGCGATAGCGCAGATCGACTTCCACGTCGACCTCGACGCCCTGGTCGGCTCGCTCTCGGTGGCCGACCGGCAGCTGGTGGCGATCTGCCGGGCGCTGATGCACGACGCGAAGCTCATCATCATGGACGAGCCGACCACCGCCCTGACGAAGAAGGAGGTCGACGGCCTCTTCCGGATCATCCTCGACCTGAAGGCGCGCGGCATCTCCACCCTGTTCGTCAGCCACAAGCTCGAGGAGGTCTTCGAGATCTCCGAGCGGTTCACCATCCTGCGCAACGGCGAGGTGGCCGCCACCTGCCTGCCCGAGGAGCTGGACCGGCGCAAGTTCTCCTACTTCATGACCGGACGCGAGTTTGACGACACCCGGTTCACGCTGCAGTCGCGCTCGGCGGAACCGGTGCTCGAAGCCGTCGGCCTCGGGCTGCACGGCGGCTTCGAGGACGTCAGCTTCACGCTGTTCGGCGGCGAGATCCTCGGCATCACCGGCCTGCTCGGCTCGGGCCGCACCGAGCTCGCGCTCACCCTCTTCGGCGCCTACCGCGCCGACTCCGGCCAGCTGCTGGTGAAGGGCAAGCCCGTCGAGTTCCGCGGCGTCCGGGATGCCATCGAGGCAGGCATCGGCTACGTCCCGGAGGACCGGCTCACCGAGGGCCTGTTCCTTGAGCGCTCGATCGGCGACAACATCGTGGTCGCCGAGATCGACAACGTCGCGGTCTCCGGGCTGATCTACGACGACTCCCGCAAGCGCGCCGAGGCCGACCGCTGGATCAAGGACCTGCGGATCGCCACGCACGACCAGGACAACCCCGCCAACACCCTCTCCGGCGGCAACCAGCAACGCATAGTGCTGGCCAAATGGCTCGCCACCAAGCCCGACATCCTCGTGCTGAACGGCCCGACAGTCGGGGTCGACATCGGCTCCAAGCACGACATCCACAAGATCCTGCAGCAACTGGCGGCGGAGGGCATGGCAGTCATCGTGATCTCCGACGACATCCCCGAGGTGATCCAGAACTGCAACCGGATCCTGCTGATGAAGGCCGGACGGATAGTCGCCGAGGTCGACCCGACGGCGACCACCGAGGCCGAACTGGCCACGCTGATGACCAGCGACACCACCGGAGGGCAGGCCTGATGAAGCGGATAGTCTCCAAGCTGCTGCGCTCCAACGAGTTCTACGTGTTCCTGGTCATCGTCGCCCTCGGCATCGTGATCCAGGCCCGCAGCGGCCAGTTCTTCACCGCCAACAACCTTGTCGACATCGCCAACGCGATGGTGGTGCCGGGGCTGTTCGCCATCGGAGCCTTCCTGGTGATCGTCTCCGGCGGCATCGACGTGTCGTTCCCCGCGCTGGCGTCGCTGGCGGTGTACTCGGTCACCCGATACCTGGTCGACACCAACTACACCGGGGCGATCTGGCTGCCGTTCCTGCTGGCGATGGTGATCGGCGGCCTGCTCGGCGCGTTCAACGGCCTGTTCACCGCGCGGCTCGCGCTGCCGACGCTGATCATCACCCTGGGCACCGCCAGCGTCTTCTCCGGCGTGATGCAGGGGGTGCTCAACTCCGTCCAGATCCCGGTCATCCCGCCCTCCATGGAGGCATTCGGACGGTCGGCGCTGTTCGTCGCGACCAACCCCGACTCGGGGCTCACCTCCACGATGCCGATGTCCTTCCTGATCCTGCTGGTCGTGCTGGCCGCGGTCTTCGTGGTGATGCGCTACACGATGTTCGGGCGTGGCATCTACGCGATCGGCGGGGACGAGAGCGCGGCCGCCAGGGCCGGCTTCAAGGTGAAGCGCATCAAGTTCTGGTTGTACGTCATAGTCGGCGTGATCGCCGCCATGGCGGGCCTGATCCGGACCTCGATGATGGGCCAGATGCATCCCACCAACCTGCTCGGGATGGAGATGATGGTGATCGCCGCCGTCGTGCTGGGCGGCACCGCGATCACCGGCGGGGTCGGGTCGCTGACGGGTGTGATGCTCGGCACCCTGCTGATCACCATCGTCCAGAACAGCATGATCCTGATGGGCATCCCCACCTTCTGGCAGGGCTTCTCCCTCGGCGTGCTGATCATCGTCGGCACCGGGATCTCAGCCTTCCAGGTGGCCCGGGCGGGCAATCGACTTCGGGCAGCGGTGTGAAGGGGCAGGCCATGACGACGAACATCCTCAACTCCCAGGCCGTCCGCAGCTTCACCCGCGACGCCCACCTCACCCGGCTGGTCGCCATGCTGGTGGTGATCGTCGGCTTCTTCCTGATCGTGCGCACCGAGAGCTTCCTCAACCTGCGGACCTGGCAGTCGATGGCGATCCAGTTCCCCGAGTTCGGGCTGCTGGCGCTCGGCGTGATGCTCACCATGATGACCGCCGGCATCGACCTGTCGGTGGTCGGGATCGCCAACATGACGGCCATCGGGGCGGCGGTGCTGATGCTCAGCCTGGCCCCCGAAGGCGCCTCCGGCGGGCAGGCGGCGCTGGCCATCGCCGCCGCCATCGCCTTCTCGCTGGTCGCCGGCGCTGCCGCCGGCATTCTCAACGGGCTGCTGGTGGCGAAGGTGAACATCCCGCCGATCCTCGTCACCCTCGGCACCCTGGAGCTGTTCACCGGGATCGCTGTCATCATCACCGGCGGCAAGCCGGTCAGCGGCCTGCCCCCGGCCTACGGCGAGGTGTTCGCAGGCAAGCTGTTCGGGGTCGTCCCGGTACCGCTGCTGGTGTTCATCGTGGCGGTCACCATCGTCGGCCTGGTGATGACCAAGACCGCCTTCGGCAAGAAGATCCTGATGCTGGGCACCAACGACAATGCCGCCCGGCTGAGCGGCCTCAACACCACCGGTCTGCTGGTGCGGACCTACCTGTTCTCCGGCGTCCTTGCGGCCACCGGCGGACTGGTGATGCTGGCCAACTACAACTCGGCCAAGGCCGACTACGGCTCCACCTACACCCTGCTGACGGTGCTGATCGTCGTCCTCGGCGGGGTCAACCCCAACGGCGGCAGCGGCCGGCTGTTCGGCGTCGTGCTGGCGGTGGTGATCCTGCAGGTGCTCTCGTCCGGCCTGAACATGTTCCCCAACGTCAGCAACTTCTACCGCCCCCTGATCTGGGGCGGGGTGCTGCTGGCGGTGATGGTCGCCAACTACTTCTCGAAGGATCGACCGCTCCTTCGACGATTCCCAAGGAGGGAGAAGTCCCGATGAGGACCGCCAAGGACAAGTACGTCGTCGTGGGTGCCGACTTCGCGGGGTTCCCGCTGAAGGAGGCGGTGAAGAAGCACCTGGAGGAACGCGGCTGGACCGTTGAGGACGTCACCCCCGACCTGGCCACCGCCCCGATGTACCACCGGGCAGGCTTCCTGGTCGCGTCGAAGATCGCCGAGGGCGAGTACGAGAAGGCGCTGGCCTTCTGCGGCACCGGGATGGGGATCCACATCGCCGCCTCGAAGGTGCCGCACGTCCACGCGGCGGTGGCCGAGACGCTGCCCTCGGCCAGGCGCGCGGCGACCGCCAACGGCGCCAACCTGCTGGCGATGGGGGCGTTCTGGACGGGTCCGCAGCTGGCCAAGGGGATGGCCGATGCCTTCCTGGAGTCGTCGCTGGGTGACGGCTACGAGGACTGGGACGGCTTCTACGAGTACCACCTGCGCGGCTTCCAGGAGTGCGAGGACTTCGACTACGAGGCGTACCGCGCCAACGGCTTCCAGGTGCCCGACCCGTCGGTGCCGCCGCTGGGGCCGTCGCCGACCGGCCTGGCGTACTGACCGGCCGGGACGAGGAGCGCCTTCGTGACCAGGATCCTGCTGGCGGGGGAGTCGTGGATCTCCCAGTCGACCCACTTCAAGGGCTTCGACAACTTCACCTCGACGGTGTTCGAGCGCGGCGCCGACGCCTTCATCGCTGCGGCCGCCTCGCAGGGGATCACCGTCGAGCAGCTGTACGCCCATGACGTGCCGGAGAAGTTCCCGTTCTCGCTGGCCGAGCTGGCCGGCTACGACGCGGTGATCCTGTCCGACATCGGAGCCAACTCGTTCCTGCTGCCCCCGGCCACCTGGGTGGGGGGCCGCTCGATGCCGAACCGGCTGGCGCTGCTGGGCGACTACGTCGCCGGGGGCGGCGGGCTGATGATGGCCGGCGGGTACCTGAGCTTCCAGGGCTTCGAGGCGAAGGCCAATTTCGCCCGCACGCCCCTGGCCGAGGTGCTGCCGGTCACCCTGCTGGACTGCGACGACCGGGTCGAGGCGCCGCAGGGCGTCCGTCCGGTGGGGCTGGGGGACGGTCCGATCGCCGCCCGCCTGGGGCCTGACGCCCCCGTCCTGCTCGGCTACAACAAGGTGTTCGCCCGTCCGCAGGCCGAGGTCTTCGCCAGCGTGGACGGCGACGTCCTGATCGCCGGCCGGCAGGTCGGCTCGGGCCGCAGCCTGGTCTGGACCTCCGACATCGGCCCGCACTGGTGCCCGACTCCGTTCCTGGAGTGGGACGGGTTCGCGCCGCTGGTCGGCGCCATGCTGCGCTGGGTCGCCGGCACCTGACCCTGATCATCGCTGAGCGCTCACCGTCTCCTCGAGCGCTCCCCGAGACGTCGAGGGCTCCCTGACTGAGGG
>JAEZGC010000061.1 GCA_023437345.1 Actinomycetes bacterium | reverse complement strand
CCGTCGTCGTGTGCGGCTGAGGCACAGTCTCAGGACGAGCAACACCGACGACCCGACAGCCGGAGGACCCGCGTCTTGGGTCGTCCCCGGGGACGATTCCGTCCGCACCGTGAGATCTGGGTATCGGGCGTGGCCCCGAAAGGGTGAAAAGCTTCCGAACCGCCTTCTTGTCCCACGATGTGGTACAGGATCTCGGGATATGGCGAGGATAGTTGCGGATCCCGCGGTATCCGATAAGGCTGGTCCTGCAAGACCGGCAATGGAGCCGTCCCTTCAACAAGCAATTGGAAGGCACGCTCATGTCGGCTCCCGCTCTCGTCGTTGTGTCCCGCGGCAGCTCCGACCCGCGCGTGGCGCAGGTCACCCACGAACTCCGCAAGGGCCTCCAGGCGCTCCGCGGCGAGATCCCGGTGCACGGGGCGTTCCTCGACCAGTGCCCGCCGAGCGGCCCGCAGGTGGTCTCCCAGCTGGCCCGCCAGGGCGTGACCGAGATTGTGTTCGTCCCGCTGCACCTGACCAACGCCATCGAGGCCGATCCCGAGATCACCGCGATGGCGCAGCGCTGCCGCGCCGCCCACCCCGATATCAGGTTCGCCGTGTCCCGACCGGTCGGGCCCGAGCTCAGCCTGCTCACCGTCCTCGACCAGCGGATGCGGTCCGCGCTGTCCGACGCCCGCTGCCTCGAGCTGGACGGCCTGGTGCTGTCGGCCGAGTCCGTCGGGGACGTCCGCGGCAGCGCGCTGCTCGCCCGCCGGGCCCGGCAGTGGTCCACCCACCACCGGTTGCCGTGCCTGACCGCGGTGGCCGATGACTCAGGCCCCTCGGTTGCGCAGGCGATCATGGGACTGCGCGCGCAGGGACGCCGGCACATCGCCGTCGGCTCGTTCTTCCTCAGCGCCGACCCTGCCTACCAGGCGCAAGCCGACCTGGCCTACCGGTACGGCGCGGTGTCGGTGAGCGAGCCGATCGGCGCCGCCCGCGAGGTCCTCGACCTCGTGCTGGCCCGCTACGCCTTCGCCGCGATGGATCTTCTCGACTTCGGCGTCGCCGAGGAGGCCGAGGAACCCCAGACTCCCCACCTCACCGTGGTCGGGGCCTGAGTTCGGGGTCCTCCCGACGGTTATCGAGACCCCGTCCGGGACCACCCCGGCCGACTGGGGCACCCAGGCTGGTTCTGCGGCACTGATGGCTGCTCATAACCAGCACAGGCGCCCCCAGCCGCAGGTGGGACTCGGGAGACTCGCGCTGTAACCACCCCCGCTGCCCCCGGACCGGGACCTACGCTCCGGGAGCAACCCCGGGATCAGGCGCTGGCCAGGCGCCGCTTCTCAGCCTCAACGTCGAAGTCGGCCTTCGGCCATTCGATGTCGAAATCGTCGAGGGCTTCACGAAGCAGTTCGGCCACCGCCCAGTTCCGGTACCACTTCCGGTCGGCCGGGATCACGTGCCACGGCGCGACGTCGGTGTTGCACCGCTCCAGCGCAGCCTCGTAGGCCTCCATGTAGGCCGGCCACTGCGCGCGGGCGTCCAGATCGCCGGGGTTGTACTTCCAGTGCTTGGTGGGGTCGTCCAGCCGCGCCTTGAGGCGGGCCAACTGCTCCTCGAAGGACACGTGCAGCATGCACTTGATGATCCTGGTGCCGCTGGCCGCCACCTTCTCCTCGAAGGCGTTGAGCTCGTCGTAGCGCTTGCTCCAGGTCGCCTCCGGCACCAGGCTCTCCACCCGCACCACCAGCACGTCCTCGTAGTGGGAGCGGTCGAAGATGCCGATCATCCCGCCGGTCGGCAGCGCGCGGCGGATCCGCCACAGGTAGTGGTGGCTGAGCTCCTCCTTGGTGGGCGCCTTGAACGACGTCAGCTGGACGCCCTGCGGGTCGACGAGCCCGATCGCCTTCCGGATCACCCCGCCCTTGCCGGAGGTGTCCATCCCCTGAAGCACCACCAGCACGCTGCGCGCGTCCTCGGGGTCGGTCCGGCCGTGGGCGTACAACCGCTCCTGCAGGTCGGACAGCTCCGGTTCCAGCGCCGCGATCTGCGCCGCGGCGTCGTCCTTGCCGACACCGGGGTAGCCGGGGGTGGCGCGGGTGTCGAAGTCGGCCAGCGACACCGGTCCCTGCGGAACCCGCAGCAACGAGCTGAGCGGGACGGCTGGACGGTCCGGCGCGGTGGACTTGGACTTCTTCTGCTTGGACTTCTTCGTCATGCTCGTAGTCTGCCGTTGTCCGGGTTCCGGTGGAAGGATGAGCCGATGACTCACAGTTGGCCGTGGTCGCGATGAGCCTACCGGTGCGCACCCCGTTGGAACCCATGCTCGCCCGCTCGGTGCCGGCCATCCCCGCGGGGATGGCCTACGAGCCCAAGTGGGACGGCTTCCGCTGCCTGGTGTTCCGGGACAACGACGAGGTGTCCCTCATCTCTCGCAACGGCCGCGACCTGACGGTGTACTTCCCCGAGATGGTGGTGGCGCTGCTGGCCAACACTCCCCCGCGCTGCGTCCTGGACGGCGAACTGGTCGTCGTCGACGGCTCCCGGCTCGACTTCGTCAG
Organism: Actinomycetes bacterium; assembly: GCA_023437345.1. GTDB lineage: Bacteria > Actinomycetota > Actinomycetes > Propionibacteriales > Propionibacteriaceae > Propionicimonas. The sequence goes on along the minus strand of JAEZGC010000061.1, from coordinate 3,722 downwards.
GCTCACTGAACGCATCCACCCTGCCGCCAGCCGGGTCGAGATGCTGTCGCAGACCTGGCCGGCCTCGTTCGTGGCCTGGGACCTGCTCGCACTGGACGACACCAGCCTGCTGGCGGCCCCCTTCACCGAGCGCCGCCAGGCCCTCGAGCGTGCCCTTGCCAACGCTGACGCGCCGGTCCACCTGACCCCGCTGACCACCGACCATGCCCTTGCCACCCGCTGGTTCTCCGAGTTCGAGGGCGCCGGCCTGGACGGGGTGGTGGCCAAGCCGCTGGACGGGCAGTACCTGCCGGGCCAGCGGGCGATGTTCAAGATCAAGCACAAGCGCGAGGCTGACGTGGTGGTGGCCGGCTACCGGCTGCACAAGAACTCCACCCCCGACCGGCGGCTGCTCGGGTCGCTGCAGCTCGGGCTGTACGACGAGGCCGGGGTGCTTCACTTCGTCGGGGTCTCGGCCGCCTTCCCCGACGCCACCCGCATCGAGCTGGCGGCGATGATGGCCGACCTCGAGTTGCCGGCCGGCGCCGACCACCCGTGGGCGGCTGGACTGGAGGCGCACGGCCGGCGCCCTGGCGCGATCAGCAGGTGGAGCACCGAGCTGAAGGAGACCCACCTGATCGAGCCGACCCTGGTGTGCACGGTCGGCTATGAGCACATGGAAGGCACAAGGTTCCGCAACACCACCCGGTTCCTGCGGTGGCGGCCCGATCGGGAACCTGCCTCGTGCACCTTCGCCCAGCTCGAGGAGGTGGCGTCCTACGACCTGGACGAGATCCTGGGCCGCAGCTGAGGCCTAGTCCCAGTTGTCGGGGTTCTTCTTGCTCGGCTGGACGCGCGGTGGCTCGCCCGGCATCTTCGGGTACTCCGGCGGGTAGGGCATTTCGCCCTCGCCAGCGGCCGCGTCCCGCTCGTACCACTCCAGCGCGGTCTCCAGCGATCCCGGGGTGGCGTCCTCGAGCTCCTGCCACAGGTCACCGAGATCGGCGAACCGCTGCGGCATCGTCTCGATCGTGAAGTCGGACGGCGACACCGCCAGCAGGTCGTCCCACGCCAGTGGCGCCGACACCAGGCCCAGCGGGGTCGGCCGGATCGAGTACGCCGAGGTCATCAACCGGTCGCGCGCCATCTGGTTGAAGTCGACGAAGATCCGCTCCCCGCGCTCTTCCTTCCACCAGTTCACAGTCACCTGCTCGGGCATCCGCCGGGCGAGTTCGCGTCCGACAGCGATGGCGGCGTGGCGCGCGTCGATGAAGTCGGCCGGCCGGATCGGCGCGAAGACGTGGATCCCGCGGCCCCCGCTCGTCTTCGGGAAGCCGGTCAGGCCGGCCTCGGCGAGCACCTCGCGCAGTTCCAGAGCCGCCTTCACCGCCATCGGGAAGTCGGAGCCGGGCTGCGGGTCGAGGTCGATCCGGAGCTGGTCGGCGGCGTCGGTGTCGGCCGCCCGCACCGGCCACGGGTGGAACCTGACGGTACCCAGGTTGACCATCCAGATGATGCTGGCCAGGTCGGCCGGCGCCACCTCGACAGCGGTCCGGCCGGACGGGAAGGTGATGGTCGTGGTCTGCACCCAGTCGGGGGTCTGGGCAGGGGCCCGCTTCTGGTAGAACGCCTCGCCGCGGGAGTCGGACCGGGTGGCGACCACGACGTCGTCGCGGACTCCGCCCGGCCACCGCTCCATGGTCGTCGGGCGGTCCCGCAGCGCGTTGAGGATGCCCGGCCCCACCGCAAGGAAGTACTCGGCCACACCTCGCTTGGTGATCCCCAGGTCGGCGAAGTACGGCTTGTCGGGGCTGGACAGCCGCACCGTCCGTCCCTCCACCTCGAGTTCGATTGCGGTGTCGGCCATTGGCCCACCCTACGCAGCGGCGTTGCCGGGGTGAATAGGCTGGATGCGCACCGGAGGAGGTCGGCATGGAACTGTCAGTCATCAAGACGCCCGAGCAGTGGCGCGAGCAGCTCAGCTCACTTGAGTACCACGTGCTGCGCGAGGGAGGTACCGAACGTCCGTTCACCGGCGAGTACACCGACCTCGACCGGCCCGGCACGTACAGCTGCAAGGCGTGCGGGACCGAGCTGTTCAGCAGCGAGCACAAGTTCGAGTCGCACTGCGGCTGGCCGTCGTTCTTCACCAGCGCGGCCGAGGACCGGGTTCGCTACCTCGAGGACCACAGCATCCCCGGCCGGCCCCGGACGGAGGTCCGTTGCACGGCCTGCGACTCCCACCTGGGCCACGTCTTCGCCGGTGAGGGTTACGACACGCCGACCGACCTGCGGTACTGCATCAACTCGGTCTGCCTGACGTTCACCCCGGCAAGCGACTGACTGTCGGCGCGTCCCCCACCGCTGGACGGCTGCGAAAGTTACCCTCGGCACGTGGGAGCGAGGAGCCAGCGCGACGTGCCGCGCCTGTTCGAGGAAGCCGTGGCGGCTTTGACCACCATGGCGTGGCGCCCTGAACTGGTGATCGAGGACCTGCCAGCGCCGCAGAAGATCGCCCCCTTCGCCGTCGCGGTGAGCGCCGACGTCGTGGTCCACGACGATGAACTCGGCAGTGGCCGGCTCGTCCTGTTGCACGACCCGGCAGGCAACCCGTCCTGGGACGGCGACTTCCGCTGCGTCACCTATGCCCGCGCCGACGTGGACGCCGAGATGGTCGCCGACCCGTTGCTGACCGACGTCGGCTGGTCGTGGCTGATCGACGCGCTGGACCGCAACAAGGCCGGCTACCGCGCCCCGAGCGGGACGGTCACCGCCGTCTCGAGCAAGGCATTCGGCGCGATCAGCGACGACCCGCCGCGAGCCGAGATCGAATTGCGCGCCTCGTGGACCCCCGTGATCTCGACCGGAGCGCAGCTGACCGAACACCTGGCCGCCTGGTCTGAGTTGCTGTGCATGACCGCCGGCCTGCCGCCGCTGCCCGACGGGGTCGTCTCGATCCTGCCGCGCCGTCCGGGGACGCGGCCGCGGTGACCGAGCCTGACGAGCCGGCCGCCCCGGTCAGCTATCCCGTCCTCACCGCGCCGGCCGACGGCATCCCGCCGATAGTCGAGACCCCGCAGGCCTATGCCGCGATGCTGGACTCGCTGGTCGCCGGCTCGGGGCCGGTGGCCATCGACACCGAACGCGCGCAGGGCTTCCGCTACACGGCCAAGGCGTACCTGGTCCAGTTGCGGCGGGCCGGCTCCGGCACCCACCTGCTCGACCCGACGGCTTTCGAGGACGGCGCCCCGCGCGCCGACCTGAGCGATCTCGGCGAAGCGCTGCGGGACGCCGAATGGATCCTGCACGCCGCCAGCCAGGACCTGCCGTGCCTGTCCGAGGTGCGGCTGTGGCCCGCGACCCTGTTCGACACCGAGCTCGCCGCCCGGCTGCTCGGCATCCCCAAGGTCAACCTGAACGCCCTGATGGAGCTCGCGTTGGGGGTCAGCCTGCTCAAGGAGCACTCGGCGGCGGACTGGTCCCGCCGCCCGCTGCCCGAGGAGTGGCTCGCCTACGCCGCGCTCGACGTCGAACGGCTCGACGACCTGCGGGAGTGGCTGATCGGCGAGCTCACCGCGGCCGGGAAGCTCGACTGGGCCCGGCAGGAGTTCGCGCACCTTGCCGCCCACGCCGCCGACCCGGTGGTCGGGCCGAGTGACCCGTGGCGGCGCACCTCAGGCCTGCACGACGTCCACACCGGCCTCGGCCTCGCGATAGTGCGCGAGTTGTGGACGGCGCGCGAC
>JAEZGC010000035.1 GCA_023437345.1 Actinomycetes bacterium | reverse complement strand
GCCCGTTGGCGGTGACGCGCGCGCCGGCGGTCGTCCGGGCCGCACGGCTGACTATCAGCCACGCTCTGCCGCCGGCACCGGGCGCCGTGACTGGCCCCGCCCCGACGAGTCGGACGGCTCCCGCGCTCGCCAGTCCGGTCAGCGCGGTGGCGGCTCGTGGGAGAGGGATCGGGGAAGCGACCGGCCCGGCGACCGCAACCGCGGCGCGGCGGGCTCCGAGCGTGGACCTCGCGATGCGCCCCGTCGCCAGCGTGACACCGAGCCTCGCGAGCCCTTGCACCCCGGGCTGGCGCCCAAGCCCAACGAGCCGGACACCCCGACCGGGCTCGACCTGAAGACGTTGCCCCGCGGGGTGCGGGCCGAACTGCGAAGCCTCACCCCCGAGCACGCCGAGGTCGTCGGCGCCCACCTGCTGATGGCCGGCCAGCTGATCGACACCGACCCCGAGCTCGCCTATGCCCACGCCGAAGCGGCCCGTCGCCGCGCGGCCCGGCTCCCCGTCACCCGGGAGGCGACCGGCGAGACCGCCTATGCCGCGGGACACTTCGACGTCGCGCTCAACGAGTTCCGGGCGCTGCGGCGGATGAGCGGCACCACCGAGTACATAGCTGCAATGGCCGACTGCGAGCGCGCTCTCGGTCGTCCGCAGGCTGCCCTGCGCCTGGTCAAGGAGGGCCTGGCCGCCCACCCTGACACCCACCAACTGGTCGAGCTGCGGCTGGTTGAGGCGGGGGTCCGGGTCGATTCCGGCCAGCCCGCCGAGGCGCTTCGGCTGCTGCGCGCCGAGATCGAGCGGATCGGTGCCCGTGGCCCCAAGCTGGCCCGGGCGAGGCTGCGGTTCGGCTACGCCGACTTGCTGGAGGCGTCCGGTGACCTCGAGCTGGCTGAACGTTGGTTCGAGTCGGCTGCGGCACTCGACATCGATGCGGCAACTGACGCCGCCGAGCGGGCGGCCGCGCTGCAGGGGATGACCATCATCTTCGACGAGGATGAGGAGGAGGACGAGGCAGCGGCACCTGCCGACGACCTGGTCCACGCTGACGGCGACCTCCCGCCGGCCAGCGATGGCGCCCCTGACGGTCTGCCGGAGGACGACGATGGCGCCCCTGACGGTCTGGCTGAGGACGGCGATGGCTGAGCGGCTGATCGACGGCTACGACGCCGCCCTGTTCGACCTCGACGGCGTGATCTACCTCGGGCCGGTTGCGGTGCCGTCCGCGCCCGCGACCATGGATGCGCTGGCTGCTGACGGCAAGGCGGTGATGTATGTCACCAACAACGCGGCGCGTAGCGCTGACACCGTGGTGAAGCAGCTGGTGTCGTTGGGGCTGCGGGCCGGGCCGGACAATGTCCTGACCAGCGCCCAGGTCGCCGCCATCGGGCTCGCGGAGGTGTTGCCCGCCGGCGCGAAGGTCCTGGTCGCCGGCAGCGCCAGCCTGGCCGGGCTGATCACCGAAGCCGGGCTGGCCGCGGTCAACAGCGCCGAGGACGACCCGGTCGCGGTGCTGCAGGGCTACGACCCGGTGCTGGCCTGGCCGCTGCTCGACGAGGTCTGCCTGGCCATCGCCCGCGGCGCATTGTGGTTCGCCACCAATGACGACGCCTCCCGTCCTACCGATCGCGGGCTGGTGCCCGGAGCCGGTGCGATGATCGCGGCGGTGGCGACCGCCATCGGCGGCAGCCCCACCACCTTCGGCAAGCCGCACCGCCCGATGATGGCCGAGGCGGTCCGTCGCACCGGGGCCCGGCGGCCGTTGTTCGTCGGCGACCGGATCGACACCGACATCGTCGGCGCCAACAACGCCGGGATGGACTCGCTGATGGTGTTCAGCGGGGCCCACGGCAAGGCGCAGCTGGTCACCGCGAAGCCGGGCGAGCGGCCCACCCAGATCGGTCCGGACGTCAGCGCGCTGCTGGAGCCCGTCCGCACCCACCTGGCCTCCCGCGACGAGGCGACCTGCAACGGCCAGCGGGCGGTGCCGGACGACAGCCGCATCCGGCTCGCCACCGTCCCCGCGGGCCTGGCTGAGCAGTACGACGCGCTGTGGGCGGTCGCCGGCCTGGCCTGGGCGGCCCCCTTCCTCGATCCAACCCCGGCGCTGGCCGCCCTGGACCTCGTCCCCTGAGCCGGGCCACGGCCCGGCCTGCGGCGTTATATCCTGCACGGGCCGAGCAACGACAAGGAGTTTCGCCGATGGCACCACCCCGCAACGCGCCCCCGGCCGTCGACCTCGCGCTGGTCGCGGTGTTCGCTGCCCTGCTGGCTGCGCTCTCGCTCATCCCGCAGATCCCGGTCGGCGCGCTCGGGGTCCCGCTCACCCTGCAGACCCTCGGCGTGTTGCTCGCCGGGCTCGTGCTCGGCCCGTGGCGCGGCTTCCTCGCGGTGCTGCTGTACCTGGCGGTCGGGCTCGCCGGGCTGCCGGTCTTCGCCGGCGCGACCGGAGGCCTGGCGGTGTTCGCCAAGCCGTCGATCGGCTTCCTGCTCAGCTTCCCGCTCGCGGCCGCGGTGGCCGGCGCTGTGGCTGCCTTCTTCCTGCGCCGCGGCGCCCGCTGGCAGTACCTGTGGCTGACGCTGGCAGGGCTGGTCGCCTCGCTCGTCGTGATCTACCCGCTGGGGATCCTCGGCATGATGGTCGTCGGCCGGCTCGACCTGCTCGCCGCCATTGGCGCCAACCTCGCGTTCATTCCCGGCGACATAGTCAAGGCCTTCGCCGCTGCCGCCATCGCCATCGCTGTGCACAAGGCGTTCCCCGCCCTGCTGGCGACGCCCCGTCCGGCCCTCGATGTGAGTTGATCGAACTCCACGGCGTCCGGGTAGCGGTCTCGGTACCGCGGGCCGGCGCCCCGGCGGCGTCCCGCGTCCTGCTGGACGGGGTCGACCTCGGCCTCATAGAACGCCGGATCGGCGTCATCGGGGCCAACGGATCGGGCAAGTCGACCCTGCTGCGACTGCTCAACGGGCTGATGCTGCCCAGCTCGGGAAGGGTGCTGGTCGACGGGCTCGACACCCGAACCGACGGTCGCGCGGTGCGCCAGCGGGTGGGCTTCGTGTTCACCGACCCGCTGGCGCAGCTGGTGATGGCGACCCCGGCCGACGATATCGAACTCAGCCTGCGACGCACGATCAAGGATCGCTCCGCGCGCCATCGGAGGGCGCGCGAACTGCTGGCTGCCCGCGGGCTCGATGCCCTTGCCGACCAGAGCGTGTACGACCTGTCGGGTGGCGAACGGCAACTCGTCGCGCTGACCTCGATCCTCGCCACCGACCCTTCGGTGGTGGTCGCCGACGAGCCCACCACGCTGCTCGACCTGCGCAACCGCGAACGGGTCCGGCGGGCGCTGACGGGCCTGGACCAGCAGCTGGTCCTGGCCACCCATGACCTCGAGATGGCCGCCGAGATGGATCGGGTCCTTGTGGTCGACGACGGCAGGGTGATCGCCGACGGCGCGCCACGCGACAGCATCGCGAGCTACCTGGAACTGATGCGGGCATGACGCGGGTCTTCAGCCTCTACGTACCCGGCGACTCGGCCTTCCACAGGCTGGGTGTCGGCTGGAAGTACCTGATCCTGCTGGCGGTGACGGTGCCGGCGCTGGCCGCGTCCAACCTGTGGGTGAGCCTGGGCCTGCTCGGCGTCACCCTCGGGCTGCTGGCTGCCTGCCGGGTGGGGCTGCGCTTCGCCTGGGGGCTCCCGGCGGGCCTGTGGGTGCTGCTCGGCTTCCTCCTGGCCTACCACGTCCTGGTCGGCACGCCGGTCACCGGTGCCGTCGTCGGCCTCAACCTGCTGGTGGCGGTCTACGCCAGCCGGCTGCTCACCCTGACCACCCCCGGCGCCGTCCTGATCGACGCGCTGGTGAGCGCGCTGGAGCCGCTGCGGCGGTTGGGCGTGGATCCGGAGCGGGTGGGGCTCGCCGTGGCGGTGATGGTGGCGTCCATCCCGGTTCTGCTGGACAGCTTCGGGCAGGTTCGTCAGGCGGCCCGGGCCCGGGGCAGGGAACGCCATCTCGTCGCCCTCGTCACACCGGTTGTGATTCGCACTGTGGGCCATGCCCAGGCCACCGGGGCGGCGCTGGCCGCCCGCGGGCTGGGCGAATCCGACGCCGCTAGGATGACCGGGTGACCGCGCCGCAACCCGCCTCCCCGCCGCCGGTGACCGGGGTGCCCCGGATCGACGACGCGCTCACCCGGCTCCGACTCGACCCGGACGTCGCAACCCACCCCGCCGAGCTGACTGCCGCCCTCGAGGTGCTCCAGCGGGCGCTCAACTCGCCCGCCGACCAGCAGTGAGTTCCCGGCTCGACACCGAACTCCTCCGCCGCGGCCTGGTCCGCTCCCGCACCGCAGCCCAGGCCGCCATCGCCCGCGGTGACGTGCTGGTCAACGGTGCGCCGGCAGCCCGTCCGGCCCAGCCGGTCGACGAAGCCGACAGGCTCGTCGTCACCACCCCCGACCCGTGGGTCTCGCGGGCGGCCCACAAGCTGCTGGGCGCCCTTGCCGACTCCGCCACGACGGTTCCGCCCCGGGTACTGGATGCCGGTGCGTCCACCGGCGGCTTCACCCAGGTCTGCCTGGCCGGGGGTGCCGAGCGGGTCTACGCCGTCGACGTGGGACACGGCCAACTCGCCCCACAGCTGCGGGACGACCCGCGCGTGGTGGTCTGGGAACGCACCAACCTGCGCGAGCTGACCCTTGACCATGTGGACGCAACGCCGGTCGACCTTCTGGTGGCCGACGTGTCGTTCATCTCGCTGCGGCTGCTGCTGCCCGCGCTGCTGGTCGTTGTGGCGCCCGCCGGCGAGGCGCTGCTGCTGGTCAAGCCGCAGTTCGAGGTAGGTCGTTCCGGGCTGGACGGCCACGGCGTGGTGCGCGACGAGCGACTGCGGGCCCGCAGCGTTGCCGCTGTGGTGGCCGACGCGGCGGCGCTGGGTCGCCGGACGGTCTGGACGGGGCCCAGCCGGCTGGCGGGGGAGAACGGCAACCAGGAGTTCTTCGTGAAACTGGCGGGCCTGTCGCAGCCGCCCGCCTCTGCTGCCGCCGGTCGATGACCGAGCCGGCCCACCGGTGAGCCCGTGAGGTCGCCGACGGGCCGGGTGCCCGGCCGTCGGCGGCCTGTCCTACGCTGTAGCGGTGAACTCCCAGCAGCGTCGCGTCACTGTCACCGTTCATCCCGGGCGGCCGGCAGCGCTGGACGCTGCCGCCGCCTTCATCAGCGGTGTCCACGAGCACGACATCCACACGCTGCTGACTCCCGGCGATCTTGAGCGGGTCGGGCCGAGAATCCCCGCCGGCGCGGCGAGCGGCCTGCCGGACGGGCCCGACGACGCCGGCAGCGAGCTCGTGGTCGTCTTCGGCGGCGACGGCAACATCCTGCGGGCCGCGGAGTGGGCGCTGCCGCGTGAGGTGCCGGTGCTGGGGGTCAACCTCGGCCACGTCGGGTTCCTCGCCGAACTGGAGTCCTCCGAGGTGCACAGCCTGGTCGACCGGGTAGTCGCCCGCGACTACGAGGTGGAGGAGCGCACCACCATCGACACGGTGGTCCGCGACCCCGACGGCCAGGTGGTGTGGGAATCGTTCGCCATCAACGAGTGCTCGGTGGAGAAGCTCGCCCGCGAGCGCATGCTGGAAGTCCTGGTGCGGATCGACGGCCGGGCACTGTCTCGCTGGGCCACCGACGGGGTGCTGGTCGCCACCCCGACCGGGTCCACCGCGTACGCGTTCTCGGCCCACGGCCCGGTGATCTGGCCCGACCTGTCAGCCCTGCTGCTGGTCCCGCTGTCGGCGCACGCGCTGTTCAACCGTCCGCTGGTGCTGAGCGACCAGTCCATGGTCCAGATCGAGGTGCTGCCCGCCACCCCGTCGGGAGTGATCTGGTGCGATGGGCGCCGCAGCGTCGACGTGGTGGCCGGTTCGGTCATCGAGGTGCGGGCCGGAGCGCGCCGGTTACGCCTGGCGCGCACCTCGGAGCAGCCCTTCGTCACCCGGCTGGTGCGCAAGTTCGCGCTGCCGGTGGACGGCTGGCGGGGATCGGCGGACCGGGACGGGACCCATGCTGGCTGACCTGCGGATCGTCGACCTCGGGGTGATCGGCGATGCCAGCATCGAGCTGAGCCCGGGGTTCACCGCCGTCACCGGGGAGACCGGCGCCGGCAAGACGATGATAGTGACCGGCCTGGCCCTGCTCACCGGCGCCAAGGCTGACCCACGACTGGTGAGGGTCGGGTCCGGTCGTGCCCTGGTCGAGGGACGCTGGCAGCTCGACCCCGCCACCGTCGCGGCGGTCGCCGACCTCGGCGGGGTGGATGAGGACGGCGACGTCCTGGTCGCCCGCCAGCTGTCGGCCACGAGGTCGCGGATGACAGTCGGCGGGGCACAGGTCCCCGCCGGGGTCGGACAGCAGCTGGTGGGGGAGTGGGTGACCATCCACGGGCAGTCCGAGCAGCTCAGGCTCGGTACCCCGGAGCGGCAGCGGGAGGTGCTCGACGCGGCCGCCGGAGCGCCGCTGGCCGCCGAGATGGGCCCGTACCGGGAGTGCTTCGAGCGTCGCCGACGGCTGGCCGCAGAACTCGCCGACCTCACCGGGCAGGCCCAGGCGAGGTTGCGGGAACTGGACCTGCTCCGGTTCGGCCTTGACGAGATCGCGAGGGCTGACCCGCAACCGGGGGAGGACGAGCACCTGGCCGCAGAGGCGAAGCGGCTGCAGTCGGTGGACGACCTGCGGCAGGCGGTCCACGCCGCGCAGCTGGCGCTGGCCGGAGACGAGGACAACTTCGGCGATTCCAGCGACGCGCTCGCCCTCGTGGCCGCGGCGCGCAAGGCCCTCGCCCCGGCGGTCGCCACCGACGCCGCGCTGTCCGGGCTCGGCGCCGAACTCGAGGGCGCCGCCGCGGCGCTCGCCGACGTCGCCTCAGGACTGGCCAGCTACCAGGCCGGCCTCGACGCCGACCCGCTGCGGCTGGAGTGGATAGCCGGGCGGCGCGCCGAGCTGCAGCTGCTGACCCGCAAGTACGGGGCCACCATCGACGAGGTGCTGGCCTACGCCGAGGCGTCCGCGGCTCGCGTCCAGCTGCTCGACTCCGCCGACAGCCGGATCACGGAGCTCGCCGCCGAACTTGACGCGCTGGACGGTGAGCTGGCCGAGCGTGCCGCCCGCGTCACCACGCTGCGACGGTCGGCAGCCGACCAGCTGGCGGCCGCCGTCACCGCGGAGCTCACCGCGCTGGCGATGCCGCACGCCAGGCTGGTCTTCGAGGTCGCCGGGCTGCCCGAACCGGGCCCGCACGGTGCCGACCAGATCACCTTGCTGTTCTCGGCCAACCCCGGCACCGAACCCGCGCCGCTGGCGAAGATCGCCTCCGGCGGTGAGCTGTCCCGCGTCCGGCTCGCGTTGGAGGTCGTGCTGGCCAGCGCCACCAGCGGCCAGACCTTCGTCTTCGACGAGGTCGACGCCGGAGTGGGCGGCGCCGTCGCACTGGAGATCGGACGCCGGCTCGCCGCGCTCGCCGAACACTCGCAGGTGATAGTCGTCACCCACCTGGCGCAGGTGGCCGCCTTCGCCGACCGCCACTTCGTGGTGTCCAAGTCCGACGACGGACAGGTCACCACCAGCGGGGTGCGGCAGGTGAGCGACGACGAACGGATCGACGTGCTGGCCCGGATGATGGGCGGTCTGGAGTCCAGCGAATCGGCCCTGGCCCACGCCCGCGAACTCGTGGCCCGGGCGGGCTGAGGTGAACAGGACACGACGGCTGCGGCTGCCGGTCCTGGTCACCGTGGCGCTCGGCACGCTGGCGGCCGGCTGCACCCCCTCGACGCCGACCGGAACTACCGCCCTCGCCACACCCGCGCCCACTCGTCCTGGCAGCCCCGCCGCCTCTCCGGCCACGCCGTCCCAGCCGTCGACGCCGTCCGCGCCGGTATCGACGCCTCCCGGCGAGCAGCCCGGGCTCGCCGTGACGGTGATGACCTACAACACGCTGACCGGCCGCAACGACTGTGCCGGGTGCCGCGCGCTGAAGGCTGCCGGGCGAGGCGACGAGCTGGCCCTCGACGAACGGATGCCGGTGGTGGCGGCCAAGGTGGAGCTGGCCGATCCCGACATCATCGGGTTCCAGGAGAACGAGGGTCCACGGCCGCTCCCGCAGACCCACCTCGCCCGGTTGCTGGAGGACTACTCGTGGGCCGAGCCGGCGGCGACCGTTCCGATCGCCTACCGGTCGGACCGGTTCCGGCTGGTCGACTCCGGAACTGAAGTCCTGGAGCGCGAGCGGCTCTCGTGCCGTTCAGGAGACCGCACCGACGGGCGCTTCGTGAGCTGGGCACGGTTGGCGGTGGCGGGCACCGACCGGCAGCTGTGGGTGTTCAACACCCACCTGCACCCCTACGACACGGTCGCGTGCGCGAAGCTCCGCGCCCGCAACCTCGACCGGCTGCGCGAGGTGGTCGAGGCGAAGAACCCCGGCGCAGCTGTCCCGCCGCTCGTGCTGGGCGACTTCAACGCCTTCGGTGACGAGCGGCGAGCCACCTTCCGCCGCCACCGCGACGTGATGGCCGGGCTGGGGATGGACGACTCCCGCCGGGTCGCCGACCAGGACGTCTCCGACGTCCCGGGCGCGGCCTCGGCCCACTGGATGACCGCGCCGGTGGCCGGGCGTAACCGGCTCGGGGTGATCCGGCGAGGTGGGCGCTACATCGACTTCGTGTGGGTGCCGAAGGGCACTGACGTGCGCTCGTGGCAGGTGCTGTCCGGCCCGGGCGTCACGCAGCGGCGGATCGCCGGCGAGAGCGTCCCGGCGTGGTCGGGGGTGATGGCGTCAGACCACTCCCCGGTCGTGGTCACCCTGGTGCTGCCCGCTGCGGGCTGATCCCGAGAGGGGCACCCGAAGGCGCCCCACCCCAGCGCTAGGCGTCCCGCCAGGACTGCGGGAGCGAGTCGGGGTCGAACGGGGCAGGGTCGGGATCGGGCTCGGTCATGTGCTCACACAGGGCCACTGTCGTCACGGCGAGCAGCGACCAGTCGACGTCACCCGCCGTGCGGCCGAGGGCGTCGAGTCGCAGGTGCTCGTGCGGTACGCCGGCGGCGTTCTGCAGCCCGAACCCCTCCGAGGCCGCCGCCAGCGCCGCGGCGAGGTCGCTGAGCCGGAAGCCGGCGCGCATCCGCCGTCCGCTCCAGCCCAGCACCGCGGCGTAGAGCTCACCGTAGGCGGCCAGGGCCTCGCGGTGCCGCTCGTGGCCCGCCTCGAGCAGGTCGGGGTCGCCGTAGGAGCTCGCCCGGATCGCCAGCGAGGTCAGGAAGGCGATGTCCTCGGGGTAGCTGCGCAGGTTGGGCTCCGCACCGCGCCGGATCACCTCCTGCCAGGGCACCGACTCGACCATGGCCGGCACCACCGCCGCCAGCGTGCGCTGGGTGGACCCGAGCTGGCGATAGCGCAGCGCCTCAAGGGCCAGCTCGCGGTGGTAGCCGTCCTGGTCACCCCAGATCCGGTACGCAGCACCGGTCGTGAGACCCGCCCGGCGCAGCACAGAACTCAACCTGATGTGGCTGACCGTGGTCGAGGGGCCGCGCTCGTGCAGCAGCTGCAGCCCGATCCCGAGCAGGAGCCGCCGGGTGTCCTCAGCGCTGTTCCGCCGCATCGTGCTCCTTCCGGGTGCCGGAGGTCAGGATAAGTAACTTACTTACGCGCAGGTCGCCTTCTCGGGCGACCTTCTCGCTCAGCAGGATGGTGGTCAGCGCCGAACCCCCGGCGTGGAGCCACCGGAAGGACCCCCCATGAAGAACTGGCTGCTGCGGAGCCTGACGGCCCTGCTGTTGACCCTGACCCTCAGCGCCGGCCTGGTCGTGCCCGCCTCGGCGGCAGTGTCCCGCGAGACGCTCAAGGCCGCGGCCACGGCGGTCGCCTACGAGAAGGTCGGCGGGTCCAACTACGCCAAGTACAAGAAGCTCTACCCGACCCAGCTCAACTGGGGCAATGACGGCTGCAGCGTCCCCAACTACATCTACCTCGCCCCCGGTCTCGCCGCCGTGCTGAAGGCCTACGGCCAGGTGTTCGAGAAGTCCTGTGACCGCCACGACTTCGGCTACCGCAACTTCGGCAAGAACACCAAGGACACCGCGGGCCCGCACCCGAAGTTCAGCCCCACCCGGGCCACCAAGGACAAGATCGACTCGCGGTTCCACTCCAACATGAAGGTGCAGTGCGACCAGAAGTTCGGCGGCACCCTGAAGGCGCCGCTGCGGGCCGCCTGCAAGGCAGCCGCCAAGGTCTTCTACGAGGCCGTCAGCCTGCGCGGTGACAAGGCCTTTTTCGGCTGAGCCGACCGCAGCTGCGCGCAGGGCCGTCCCCGGCAGGGGGCGGCCCTGTCCGCGTCCGACCGTCCACAGGGTGGACGCGTGCCGCCGTCGGTGGCAGGAAGCCTCCGGCGGCTGATCCGGACACCCGCCCGCCTGGGCTGACCGGGCAGGTACCGCCAGCGCGGCCGATCGCAGCGGTGCGGGCGACCTGGGCGCGCGTCGCATTTGGCCGGGGGTGCCGGTGTGGCAGTAGGCTGGAGGCCCGTGAGCAGCTCGCGTACCACCAAGCACGTTTTCGTCACCGGAGGCGTCGTCTCCTCGCTGGGCAAGGGCCTCACGGCCTCAAGCCTCGGCAGCCTCCTGGTAGCCCGCGGGCTCCGGGTCACCATGCAGAAGCTCGACCCGTACCTCAACGTCGATCCCGGCACCATGAACCCGTTCCAGCACGGCGAGGTGTTCGTAACAGAGGACGGCGCGGAGACCGACCTCGACATCGGCCACTACGAGCGGTTCCTCAACGTCCCGCTCAGCGGCTCGGCCAATGTCACCACGGGCAAGGTGTACTCCACAGTGATCGCCAAGGAGCGCCGCGGTGACTTCCTCGGCGACACCGTCCAGGTCATCCCGCACATCACCAACGAGATCAAGGACGAGATGCTCGCCATGGCGGCGCCCGGCATCGACGTCGTGATCCACGAGATCGGCGGCACCGTCGGCGACA
>JAEZGC010000229.1 GCA_023437345.1 Actinomycetes bacterium | reverse complement strand
CGTCCAGGGTCTCCTGGACCGCCCCGCCCCCTCCCTGAAAGGCAGGCACAGATGAAGGCAGACAGGTTCCGCCGCCGGCTCGCCGCCGGACTGGCCACCACCCTCGCCCTGGTCGGGCTCGCGACCCCGCCCCCGGTGGCGACCGCCGCCCCGGCCGACGACGTCCTGGTCGACGAGGACTTCGCCGGAGCAGGCCTGCCGACCGGCTGGACCTCCGTGCTCGGCGACTGGCAGGTCGTCGACGGCCGGTTGCAGGCCACCGCCGGCACCGAGCGTGCCCGGATCGCGTTCGGCCCGCAGGCGCCGGAGAACTTCCGGATCGAGTCGCTGGTCAGGTTCGTCGCCGTGGCGGACGCCAACCGCTGGCTGAACATCGGGGTCGACTACCACGTCGCACAGGACTGGGGCGCGGTCCTGGTCGCCCGGTCCGCCACCACAGGGTCGAGCGGCCTCGAACTCGCCCAGGCCGCCCAGGGCGGCGGCTATGTCTCCAATCCGACCGGGCCCGCCCCGGTCGCGATCGGCACCGGTGAGGACCACGTCCTGGCCGTCGAGGTCCGCGGCAGCGACGCCGTGGTGAGCATCGACGGCCAGACCGCGATGACCGCGAGCAACCTGAACCGCACCGGCGGCGGGTTCGGCTTCGTGATCAACCGGGCGACCGTCCAGTTCGACGACGTCGTGGTCACCGAACTCCCCGGGCCCGAGGTACTGATCGACGAGGACTTCAGCGACGGCGGGCTCCCGCAGGGCTGGACGTCGGTGCTCGGTGACTGGCAGGTGGTCGACGGCCGGCTGCAGGGCACGACGGGCAACCCACGAGTCCGGGTCGGCTTCGGGCCGACCGCGCCGCAGAACTTCCGGCTCGACACCACAGTCCGCTTCGTGTCGGTGACCAACTCCTCACGCTGGCTCAACGTCGGCGTCGACTACCACGCCGCCGCCGACTGGGGGGCCGTCGGGGGCGCCCGCGCGGCGACCACGGCCAGCAATGGTCTCGAGCTGGCCCAGGCCGCCCAGGGCGGTTCCTACGCCTCCAACCCGGTCGCGGCCTCTCCGGTGGCGCTCGGCGTCGGCGAGGATCACCAGCTCACTGTGGAGGTGACCGGGACCGAGCTTGCCGTCAGCATCGACGGACGCACCGCCATGCGGGCCACCAACCTCAAGCGCACCGGCGGTGCCTTCGGCTTCGTGCTGAACAACGCCACCGTCCAGTTCGACAACGTCCGCCTTGTGAAGCTACCCGACACCCCGGCCCAGCCGGTGGCGCCGGGCGCACCCCAGCAGCTCCACCTGGCCGAGGACGGCGACCGCGCCACTGTCACCTGGGAGGCACCGGCCAGCGCCGGCGCCGACGCCGACGGCACGCCGGCCACCCTGCAGGGCTATGAGGTGTCGATCGCGCCTGCGGGCACTGCCACCAGCCAGCTGACCTGGCGGACGGCCGAGGGCACCAGCCACACCTTTGCCGAGGTGCCGGACTCCGCCGAGCAGGTGATCCGGGTGCGGGCGGTGAACAGCGCCGACGCCGCCGGGCCGGCCGCCTCGGTAGTCACCCTGCGGGGCGCGGCCACCGTCGACGGGCTCAAGCTGCGGCTGACCAACGGGCCGTGGCCGACCTCGCACGTCCAGGGCATCGCGGTCGACAAGGAGAAGGGGTTCATCTACTACTCCTTCACCACCCTGCTGGTGAAGACCGACCTGGCCGGCAACATAGTCGGCACGATCGGCGGCTTCAACGGTCACCTCGGCGACCTGGACTTCAACCCGTCCGACGGCCGGGTCTACGGCTCGCTGGAGTACAAGTCGGCGCGGGCGTTCTACATCGCGGTGATCGACGTGGACCGGATCAACCGGGTCGGGATGACCGCGCAGAACTCCGACGTGTTCGCCACCGTCCACCTGCAGGACGTGGTCGACGACTTCACCGCCGACATGAACGGTGACGGGAAGTTCGACGGCGACACCGCCAACACCCCCGATCACCGCTACGGCAGCAGCGGCATCGACGGGGTGGCGTTCGGGCCGGCGTTCGGCTCCACCGACGGCAAGCAGTACCTCACCGTCGCGCACGGCATCTACTCCAACACCTCGCGCACCGACAACGACCATCAGGTGATCCTGCAGTACGACGTCACCGACTGGCCCGCACTGGAGCGCCCGCTCGTGGAGTCCGCGCCACACCGGTCGGGGCCGGAGGTGGTCGACGGCAAGTTCTTCGTGTTCACCGGCAACACCACCTACGGCGTGCAGAACCTTGAGTACGACCCGTGGCTGCAGCGCTGGTTCATGGGCGTCTACAACGGCGTCAAGCCGCAGTACCCCAACTACGGGCTCTACGCGGTGGACGCGACCAGCCAGCCGGTGCTCTCCGAGCTGCAAGGCGTCGGTGGGGAGCAGGGCCTGCTGCTGCCGCTGGCAGACGACGGCCTGCGGCACGAGGCCACCGGGATCCGGGGCTGGAACGCCAACGCATCGGTCGGCATCCAGTCGATGGGCCACGGGCTGTTCTACCTCGTCACCGCGACCAGCACCGGCGGCCAGGGCTCGGTGATGACCCTCCAGGCCTGGACCGGCGACCCGCAGCGGCCGTTCGCCCCCGTGACTACCGACTACCGGGTGGCCCCGCAGTTCACCTCCGGCGCACCCGCCACGGCGACAGTCGGGCAGGCCTACCAGCACAGGTTCACCGCCCGCAGCTTCCCGGCGGCGGAGTTCCATGTGGTCGGGGAGCTGCCCGCCGGGCTGGAACTGGCGCCGGACGGCACGCTGGCCGGCACGCCCGCCGCGGACGGCAGGTTCAGCTTCGACGTGGTGGCGTCCAACGGCCACGAGGAAGCGAGCCAGCGGGTGGACCTGCTCGTCCTGCCCGAGGCGTGGTCGGCGACCGCGACCTACGGCGCCGGCGACCGGGTGAGCCATCAGGGTTCGGCCTGGACCGCCAGGTGGTGGACGCGCGACCAGCTGCCGGGCGACCCGTACGGGCCCTGGGAGGAGATCGTCACCACCGAGGACGGCACCGCCGTCTGGACGCCGTCGAGGGTCTTCCTCGCCGGTGACGTGGTGCTCCACGACGGCACCCGCTACCGAGCGAAGTGGTGGACCCGCAACCAGCGTCCCGGCGATCCCCACGGCCCCTGG
Source organism: Actinomycetes bacterium (assembly GCA_023437345.1). GTDB lineage: Bacteria > Actinomycetota > Actinomycetes > Propionibacteriales > Propionibacteriaceae > Propionicimonas. The sequence continues at coordinate 50 of JAEZGC010000229.1, read as the reverse complement.
CAGCCCCTGGCCTGAGCGGCCGGAGGCGGGGGGGGGGGGCCCCCCCCCCC
>JAEZGC010000208.1 GCA_023437345.1 Actinomycetes bacterium | reverse complement strand
GGGTCAGGGCGAGAGCGACCTCGAGCGCGACTCCAACCGCGGTGAACACCCCCATGATGGCGAGGAAGGGCAGGCCGGCGAAACTGAGCCCGATCAGGGCGATGATCACGGTGAGCCCTGCGAAGACCACCGCCGAGCCGGCGGTGGCGACCGCACGGGCGGCCGACTCCTCGACGTCCATCCCCGTGCCGAGTTGGTCGCGGTGCCGCGAGATGATGAACAGGGCGTAGTCGTTGCCGACCGCAAGGCAGAGCATCAGCACGAGCATCACGACCGTGGAGCTGACCGGGATGATCCCCGCGCCGATCATCACGATCGTGGCGCCGATTCCGACGCCGGTGAGGGCCGAGCCGATCGGCATGACGGCGGCCAGCACGCCGCCCAGCACGACGACGAGGACGACGAGGGCGACCACGACGCCGAGCGCCTCGACCAGGCTGATCTCGGGCAGGTGGATCGAGAAGACGTCGCCGCCGACATCGACTGTCGAGCCGGGGACGAAGGCAGTGAATTCCTGCGCCGCGGCGACCAGTTCCTTGCGCTGCTCGTCGGTGAAGGTGGAGATGCTGCCCTCGACCCGGACCCGGATCAGGGCGTGGCTGCCGTCATCGCTGATCAAACCGTCCAGGTACTCGCTGAATGGGCTCTGGGTGCCCTTCACGAACTCCAGCTCGGACTCGAGGTCGGCGAGGTACCGCTCGATCGCCTGGCGGTTGGCCGGCGAGTCCACCCGCTCCCCCGCGGGGGCGCCGAGCACCACGGTTGCCGAGGCGTCCGCGGCCTCGGGGAAGGTGACCTCAAGCATCTCCAGCGCCCGGGTCGAGCTCGAGCCGGGGACCGAGAAGTTGTCGTCGTAGCTGCCCCCGACGGTGAGGGCGAGCACCCCGAACAACGCGAGGACGGCGAGCCAGCCGGCGAGGACGCGGCCGCGCGAGCGGTAGCAGGCCCGACCCAGGCGGTAGAGGAAGGCGGACACTGGTACTCCATCGGTGGATGCTGCGGGTGGCGACGGGATACAGCGCCGTATCCGATACACAACTGTATCCGCTGTCGTCCCGAATCCAATACGCTGGGGCCACCGAATCTGTCAGGAGGACCATGACCGCCCCTGCGGTGTGCAGCCGCGGCGCCCACACCCGCGACCGGGTGATGGACGCGGCCATCGCGCTGTTCGCGGAGAAGGGCGTGCTGGCTGCCAGCGTCGAGGAGATCTGCGAGCGGGCCGGCTTCACCAGGGGCGCTTTCTACTCCAACTTCGAGTCCCGCGACGACCTGATGATCGCCGTCGTCGAGCGCAAGGGCCGCGAGATCCTGGCTGCGGCCGAGAAGGCCGTCGCGTCCATCCCCGACGAACCTGTCGAGCAGGCCTCGGTCGATGACGTGATCCGACACGCGATGGCGGTCTTCCAGGCCAGCCACCCGATCGACCCGCAGTGGCTGATCGCGCGCGGCGAGATGCGGCTCTACGCGCTGCGCACCCCGGCCACCCGCGACGCCCTGCGTGCCGTGGAGGCCAGCCTCGACGGCCTGCTGATCGCCGCCATCGAGGACGTGGTGAGCGGCAAGGGGGCGCGGCTCGCGATCCCCGCCGAACGCCTGGTCCTGCTGCTGAACGCCTACCAGGAGGCACTGGCCTTCCGGCACCTGCTGAACGGCCAGGACGCCGGCGCCTCGCAGTGGGCCGCCACCCTCGCCGAACTGGTCCGCGAGTTGGTCCACTTCGGCCCGCCCCGCCCCTGACGCGCCGCGCGCCGGCTCGCTAGGCTCGGGCCATGACCACCAACCCGCCCGTCGAGTCTCTGGCCAAGACGTCCAAGCTGACAGTTGTCGGTGCCGGCTCGGTCGGCTCCTCCATCGCCTACGCCTCGCTGATCCGCGGGTCGGCGCGGCGGATCGCCCTCTACGACATCGACGCCAAGAAGGTGGACGCCGAGGTCAAGGATCTCGCCCACGGCACCCAGTTCACCGCCACGTCGGTGATGGAGGGCGGCGCCGACATCGAGGTCGCCCGCGACTCCAACGTGATAGTGATCACCGCGGGTGCCCGGCAGCGGCCCGGACAGACCCGGCTCGACCTCGCCGGGGTGAACGCCAGGATCCTCACCGACATGGTGCCCAAGCTGCTCGAGGTGGCACCCGACGCCCTGCTCGTCCTGGTCACCAACCCGTGCGACGTCCTGACCGTGGTCGCCCAGCAGGTCAGCGGGCTGCCGAAGTCGCGGGTGCTGTCCACCGGCACCATCCTTGACACCTCCCGGCTGCGGTGGGCGATCGCCCAGCGCGCGAAGGTCGCCCAGCGCAACGTCCACGCGATCATGGTCGGCGAGCACGGCGACACCGAGTTCCCGATCTGGTCGAGTGCCTCGATCGCCCAGATCCCGATCCGGGACTGGACCGACGTCGACGGCAAGCGGGTGTTCACCGAGGAGGTGCTCGCCGCGATAGCCCATGACACGGTGCACGCCGCCTACGAGATCATCGAGGGCAAGGGCGCCACCAACTACGCGATCGGCCTGGCCGGCGCGAGCCTGGTCGAGGCGCTGCTGGGCGACCAGCGGATCATCCAGCCCGTATCCTCGGTGCTGGACGACTACCGCGGCATCTCAGGGGTCGCGATGTCGGTGCCCAGCCTGATCACCCGCGAGGGGGTGGGCAGGATCTACGAGTTCCCGATGGACGCCCACGAGATCAGCCTGCTGAAGAAGTCGGCCGAAGCTATCCGGGCGACCCAGCGGGCGATCGGCTTCTAGGGGGTCAGCCCGGCGGCCAGCACGGCGTCCAGCGCCGCCCGGTCGCCGGTCACCCGGATCGCCGGGTCGTCGGCGGTGGTGCGTCCCCAGACCAGCAGCGCCAGGCTGAGCGCGGGCCCCGCCACCCGGACGACGGGCGCGCCCGGCCCGGAGCCCTGCAACTGCTGGGCAGCCCCCGACTCCGGTTCGAACCTGACGGCGGCCGCCGGCGGCGCGATCCTGCCCAGCCGGACCTGGCGCGGGTGCATCACGGTGACCACTTCGTCCAGACAGTCGAGCCAGGCCGCCGGGCCGGGGTCGAAGCCCTCCCCAATGGCCGTGCGCAGGTCCCAGGTGTGCACCAGGGTCTCCAACGCCTGGCGGCGGTGCCAGAACCTGACGGTTCCGGTCTGCTGCGCGGCCGGGACACCGTCGTCGAGCAGCGTCCGGGCGCGCGCGTCCGGGTCCAACTCGGCCAGGGTGGTGCGCAGTTCGGCCGCACAGTCGGCGTACAGCCTGACCAGGTCGAAGGGTCCCCGGCCGAGCGGGGTTTCGGTGCGCCGCCGGGCCTGGGCGGCCGCCCAGTGGTGGATCCGGGCGAGGTGGACGACCAGTGACTTCACAGTCCAGCGGCCGCACCACGGCACCGGGGTGGCCGGGTCGGCCCGCGGGATGGTCGTGAGGAACGCGTCCTGGTACTGGTGGAGCGCGGCCAGGTGGTCCAGCGGCTCGGTCATGGCCCGATCCTAGGGTCGTCCACCGACGTCGCTCAGCTGGCCCACTTCCCGGTGAGGAACAGGATCGCCCACCAGACCTGGACCCAGCCGGCGACGGCCACCGCCACGCCGGTGAGCACCCGCCGCGCCGGGCCCACCGGGCTCCGCCCCTCCAGCAGCCGTCCGGCAACGATCCACAGCGGGAACCACAGCAGCACCGCCCGGTTGACGCTGAGGAACCACTCCGAGACCGAGAAGGCCGCCACCTGGGCGCCGACGAAGGCTGCCTCCGCCCACCGCCGCCGGGCCAGGCAGTAGCCGGTCACCACCAGCCCGGCCAGCATGGAGACGATCTCGAAGCGGAACACCCACTGCCATTCCGGATGGTCCGGGTAGGCGGCCGGGTCGGTGGCGTCGAGGGTGCGCTGCAAGGCCTCCCACGGCCAGGTCAGGTCACGGGTCCAGCCGGACTGCTGCGCGTCGAACCAGGCCAGCCACGAGCCCGTCTCGCTGTAGAGGTAGGCCAGGTACGCCGCCACCGTGACCACCGGGACCAGCAGCCAGGCCAGCCGCCGCAGCCGGACGGTCAGCTTGCCCGACTGGGTGAGCGCCAGAACCGCCAGCGCTCCGACCAGGAAGATCCCCGACACCCTGACTGACGCCGCCACCGCGGCCAGCGCCGCGGCCTGGTCCCAGCGCCGCGCCGAGGCGCGCTCCCAGGCCCAGAAAGCCGCCGCGCAGAACAGCGACTCGGTGTACCCGACAGCGGTGAAGATGGCGGTCGGGGCGAGCAGCCAGGCGATCGCCACCCCGGCCCCGGCCAGCCGGTACAGGGCGGCGGCCGCCAGGGCGCTGAACGCCAGGGCCAGCACCGCCGCGACCACCGCCAGCGGGATCCCTGTGCCGACGAACAGTCGCAGCAGCAGCGGCCAGCCGGGGAAGAAGGCGTACTTGGTGGGGTCGGTGTAGCCGTCGGTGGCGATCCGCAGGTAGTGCTCGACGTCCCAGTTGTCCAGCTCGTCGAGCCCGCGGCCCTCCGACACCATCAGCCACACCAGCACCAGCGCCAGCAGCAGCCGGGTGCCGAGCCAGGTTTGCACCACCAGCCGGGCGGCGTCGGGCCACGGCGGGCGGTCGAGCCGGGCCGCCACGGCCGGTCAGGCCCGCCCGGGCGCCCGGTGCACGCCGACCAGCCACGGTGCGTCCGGCCGGCCGTCCAGCAGCCCGCCGTCCGGGTCGTCCAACCCGCCGGACCGGACAATGTCGCGGGACGGTCGCCACAGGTCGGCCACCACCTGGCCGCACAGCCACAGCTGGACGCCGATCCGCAGCAGCACCGACGCCATGTAGAGCCGGTCCTGGCCGCCGCCGCCGGAGGCGGTCATGCCCGCCAGGTGCCCCCAGATCGCCATGAAGTACAGCGTCTCGGCCACCGAGAACAGCATCCAGTCCAGCCAGCGCGGCCGGGCCAGCACGAGCAGCGGGAGCAGCCACAGCACGTACTGCGGGGAGTAGACCTTGTTGACCAGCAGGAACAGGGTGACGATCAGGAAGACACCCTGCGCGAGCCGGGGCCGCTTCGGGGCGAGCAGCAGCACAGCCCCGATCGCCAGCGTGCCGGCCACCATCAGCGCGGCGATCCAGGTCGAGATCCCCTGCACCTGGACGCCGGCAAGGCTCAGCACGTACCAGATCGATCCCAGGTCGGCGCCCCGGTCGACGTTGAAGCCCCAGAAGTTGAGCCACCCCTGCGGGGCGAGCAGGAAGACCGGCAGGTTCACCGCCAGCCAGGCCGCGGCGGTGGTGCCGGCCGTGATGAAGAAGGGTCGCCAGCGTCCCGAGCGCAGGCAGAGCACGGCCAACGGCACGAGCACCAGCAGCGGGTACAGCTTCGCCGCGACACCCAGTCCGAGCCAGACCCCCGTCCACACCGGGCTCTTCCTCGCCCACGCCAGCAGCGCCAGCGAGGTGAGCGCCACCACCAGCGCGTCCCAGTTGATCAGCCCGGCGGTCAGGATGGCCGGCGACACGGCGATCATCAGCGCGTCCCAGGGCCGCGACATCTTCAGGTGCGCCCACACCAGGACGACGAAGCCGAGGAACATCAGCAGCGCTGTGACGCCGAAGAACAGGCCCGCCGAGAACGTGAGGTCGGCGCCCTCCAGGCCGGGCTCGGTGCGGCCACCGAGCAGGTTCACTATCCGGCGGGTGACGTCGATCAGGACGCCGGTGAGCACCGGGTACTCGAGGTCGGCCTGCAGGTAGGGGATCAGCCCGTCGCGCACCCCGCGCCAGTAGAACAGCGCCGTGATGTCGGTGTAGCACATGTTCTGGTACGCGTCGCCGCCGCCCAGGCAGGCGGTCTGGCGCAACATCAGGATGAGCCACGACACGGTGAGCGCGAGCATCGCCCACGGGCCGGCGGCATACCAGACACCGCCGGGGCGGGCGTGGCTACCGAGCCTGCCGCCCAGCATCCGCTCGACTGTGGGACGGGGGCTCGACACGTCCGGGATTCTACGGCCCTGAGGTCGAAACCGCCTGCTGCGAGGCCGGCGCCTGGCTGGTGGGCGCCGTGGTCGGCTCGGTGGTCGGCTGCGAGGTCGGCTCAGTGGTCGGTTCGGACGTCGGCCCTTCAGTCG
>JAEZGC010000193.1 GCA_023437345.1 Actinomycetes bacterium | reverse complement strand
TGCCCGGCGCCGCCGGCACCGGGATCGGCGGACGGGTCACCCGCGCCGACCTCGCCGCCGGACAGACCGCCGTCCAGCCGGCCGCGACCACCGCCGCCGCGCCTTCCGCCGACCTCGAGTTCCCCGGCAGGGTCACCGAGACCCCGCTGAAGGGGATCCGCAAGCTGGTGGCGAGCCGGATGATGGAGTCCCTGGCCAAGTCGGCGCAGCTCACCTACACCGCTACCGCGCCGGCGTCCGGCCTGCTCGCGCTGCGGGCACGGCTGAAGGCGTCCGGCGACCCCGAGCTGAGCGCCGTGACCATCGGCGACCTGGTCGGCTACGCCACGGTGAAGACCCTGGCCAAGCACCCCACCACCAATGCCCACCTGGTCGACGGGGTGCTGCGAACCTTCGAGCACGTCCATCTCGGAATGGCTGTCGACACTCCGCGCGGCCTGCTGGTGCCCACGCTGCGGTTCGCCGACACGCTCACGCTGCGGCAGTTCTCCGTCCAGACCAAGGCGCTGGCCAACGAGGCGATCGGCGGCTCGATCAGCCCCGACCTGCTCTCCGGCGGCACCTTCACCGTGTCCAACCTCGGCGCCTTCGGCATCGAGTCGTTCACCCCGCTGATCAACCTGCCGCAGGTCGCCATCCTCGGCGTGGACGCGATCTTCCCGCGCGCGGTGATCAACCGCGACGGCAGCGTCGGCGCCGAACAGCGGATCGGGTTCTCGCTGACCGCCGACCACCAGGTGATCGACGGTGCAGACGCGGCCCGCTACCTGAAGGACCTGGTCGCCGCGATCACCGATATCGACCTCACGGTCCTGGGCTGAGGGGCTGACTGATGGCTGACTACGACGTCATCGTGCTGGGCGGCGGCCCCGGCGGGTACCTTGCCGCCGAGCGGCTGGGGCACGCGAAGAAGAAGGTCCTCCTCGTCGAGGAGCAGTACCTCGGCGGCACCTGCCTCAACGTGGGCTGCATCCCGACCAAGTCGCTGCTCAACTCGGCAAAGCTGTACCTGCACGCCCGGCACTCGGAGATGTTCGGCGTCACCGCTGACAACGTCGCCTTCGACTGGGCGAAGGTCCAGTCGTGGAAGGACGAGGTGGTCAAGACCCTCGTCGGCGGCGTGGCGATGACCGAGAAGCGGGTCGGCGTCGAGGTCGCCGACGCGCACGGCACCCTCGTCGGCCCGGGCAAGGTCGAGGTGAACGGCGAGCTGAAGACCGCCGACCACGTCATCCTCGCCACCGGCTCGGTGCCGGTGATGCCCCCCATCCCGGGTGCCAAGGACAACCCCGCCGTCTTCGACTCCACCGGCCTGCTGGCGCTGGAGGAGTTCCCGTCCCGGCTGGTCGTGATCGGCGGTGGCGTGATCGGAGTCGAGTTCGCCTCGCTGTTCGCCGCCTTCGGCGCCGAGGTCGAGGTGATCGAGCTGCTGCCCGAGATCGTGCCGTTCGCCGATCCCGACCTGGCCTCGAAGCTCCGCAAGGGCATCCAGGGGGTCACCTTCCACCTCGGCTGCAAGGTGAGCGCCGTCGAGGACAAGACTGTGGTCTACACCGACGCCAAGGGTGCCGAAGTGCGCACCGCCGCCGACGTGGTCCTGATCGCGGTCGGCCGCCGTCCGCTGGTCGAGGGCTGGGGCGCGAAGGAGGCCGGGCTGGAGTACACCGGCAAGGGGATCGTGGTCGACGACGCGATGCGCACCAACCTGCCCAACGTCTGGGCGGTCGGCGACGTCACCGGACGCAGCCTGCTCGCCCACGCCGCCTACCGGATGGCCGAGATCGCGGTCGCCCACATCCTCGACACCGCCCACGCCTCCCGGACCGGCCAGTTCCTGCGGACCGACACCATCCCGTGGGCGGTCTACTCGATCCCCGAAGCCGCCGGCGTCGGGCTCACCGAGGCGCAGGCCAAGGCGCAGGGGCTCGAGGTGGTCAGCGCCACCGTCCCGCTGGTGCTGTCCGGCCGGTTCGTCGCCGAGAACGGCCTGAAGGCCCCGGGCGCGGTCAAGCTGATCGCCGAGAAGGCCAGCCGGGTCGTCCGCGGCATCCACGCCGTCGGCCCCTACTCCCCGGAGACCATCTGGGGCGCGGCCGCCGTCCTCGAATCCGAGTACACCGTCGACGACCTGCGCCAGGTCGTCTTCCCCCACCCCACAGTGTCCGAAGGGATCCGCGAGGCCGTCTGGGCCCTCAAGGACTGACCGGCACCCACCACCAGCTACCCAGCAGAAACCACGAGAAGGAAGACATGCCCAAGTCACTCACCGTCGATCCGGTCGAGGTACGCAAGCCCGGGACGATCACCGTCCCGCCGATCCCGGTCAACGCCTACGCCCGCGACTTCGCCGCCGAGAAGCAGCGGTACGGGGCCGAGGGCCTGACCGCGATGCTGCACGACATGATCGCGATCCGCGAGTTCGAGACGATGCTGAACTCGATCAAGACCACCGGCGGCTGGAACGGCATCGAGTACAACCACAAGGGCCCGGCCCACCTCTCGGCCGGCCAGGAGGCCGCCGCCGTCGGGCAGGCCGCCGAACTCGACGCCGACGACTACATCTTCGGCTCCCACCGCAGCCACGGCGAGATCCTCGCCAAGAGCTTCTCCGCCGCGCGGAAGCTGTCGCCCGAGGCCGTCCAGCAGATCATGGCCGGCTTCCTCGACGGTGACACGCTGCGCTACGCCGAGAAGATCGGCTACGACTCTGCCGCCGACCTGACCGAGAACTTCATCCTGTTCGGCACCCTGGCCGAGATCTTCGCCCGCAAGGTCGGCTTCAACCGTGGCATGGGCGGCTCGATGCACGCCTTCTTCACCCCGTTCGGCTCGATGCCCAACAACGCCATCGTCGGCGGCTCCGCCCCGATCGCCGCCGGCTCGGCGCTGTTCAAGCGGGTCAACCGGCTGCCGGGCATCGTGATCGCCAACATCGGCGACGCCTCGATGGGCTGCGGTCCGGTGTGGGAGGCCATGATGTTCTCCGCGATGGACCAGTTCCGCACCCTGTGGCGCGACGAGGACGGCGGCTCCCCGCCGATCATGTTCAACTTCTTCAACAACTTCTACGGCATGGGCGGCCAGACCTCCGGCGAGACCATGGGCTACGACATCCTCGCCCGGGTCGGTGCCGGCGTGAACCCGGAGGCGATGCACGCCGAGCGGGTGGACGGCTACGACCCGCTGGCGGTCGCCGACGCCGTCCGCCGCAAGAAGGAGCTCCTGCTGGCCGGGCGCGGTCCCGTCCTGATGGACACGATCACCTACCGGATCTCCGGCCACTCCCCGTCCGACGCCTCCAGCTACCGCACCCGGGACGAGATCGACGCCTGGGAGCAGGCCGACTCGATCACCAGCTTCTCCGACCTGCTGGTCGGCGAGGGCGTGCTGGCCGCGTCCGACGTGGACGCGATCCGCGACCGGATCACCGAGCGGCTGACCAGGGTGCTCGCGCTGGCCACCAACGACGAGGAGTGCCCGCGGGTCGACGTGGGCTACATCGAGGGCGCGATGCTGTCGAACAGCCACGTCGAGTCGATGGCCTCCGGCGAGCCGGAACTGCTGCACCCGCTGGCGGAGAACCCTCGCGTCCAGGCGATCGCCAAGAAGGTCCGCTCGACGGTGGATGCCGACGGCAAGCCGGTCAGCAAGGTCCGGATGTTCCAGTTCCGCGACGCCCTGTTCGAGGCGATGGCCCACCGCTACAGCATCGACCCGACGATGGCCGCCTGGGGCGAGGAGAACCGTGACTGGGGCGGCGCCTTCGCCG
>JAEZGC010000127.1 GCA_023437345.1 Actinomycetes bacterium | reverse complement strand
GCCTCATGCCGAGCCATCCCGCGGCGTGGCACATGGCGTCCGGAGCCGCCGGCACGGTCAGCCAGGCCGCAGGCGAGGGGAACCTGCTGCTCACCGGAGCGTTCTACGTTGTGCAGCCGGCCGTCCTCGGGCGGGATCGCAGGTTTGTCGTCGAGGGTGCGACGGTGGGTCAACAGGTCCACCCCGACCGATCCGTCGACATCGACGAGGAATTCGACATCGCGTTCGCGCAGGGAGTGCTGCAGGCGCGCGCGGTGCGTCAGGTCCCGCTCGGTGCGCTGACTATCGGGGCGGGCCAGGTGGTCACCATCGCCGAGGTCGGCGTGAACCACGACGGCAGCGTCGAGCAGGCGCATCGGCTGGTCGACGCGGTCGCCGACTCCGGCGCCGACGTCGTGAAGTTCCAGACCTTTGATCCCGAGGCGCTGGCCGCGGCGAACGCGCCGACCGCTGAGTACCAGCGGGCCGGCGGCGCGTCCGACGACCAGCGGGCGATGCTCGCCCGGCTCGCGCTCCCGGCCGACGCGTGGGCCGGGCTCAAGGCGCACGCCACCGACCGCGGGCTGATCTTCCTGTCGACACCCTTCGACGACCGGTCTGCTGCGATGTTGGACGTCCTCGGTGTCCCCGCCTTCAAGCTCGGCTCGGGCGAGCTGACCAACCTGCCGTTCCTCGAGCGGTGCGCGCGGTTCGGCAGGCCGCTGCTGGTCTCGACCGGGATGGCCGACATGACCGAAGTGGCGGCCGCCGTCGACGCCATCGCGGCAGCCGGGGACCCGCCGCTGTCACTGTTCCACTGCGTCTCGAGCTATCCGGCCATGCCCCAGGACGCCAACCTGCGGGCGATAGCGACGATGCGCCAGGCATTCGGGGTCCCGGTCGGCTGGTCCGACCACACGACCGGCCTGGAGCTGCCGCTGGCCGCGGTCGCGGCCGGTGCCGAGCTGGTCGAGAAGCACGTGACGCTGGACCGGGGCCTGCCAGGTCCCGACCACCGCGCCTCGATGGAGCCGGGCGAACTGCGCGCCATGATCGCCGGGATCCGCACCATCGAACGGGCGCTCGGCGACGGGGTCAAGGAGCCGGTGGCCGCTGAACGCCCGATCGCCGACGTGGCTCGCCGAAGCCTCCACTGGCGTCGCGACCTGCCGGCGGGAACCATGATCAGCGCGGACGACCTCGTGGCGCTCCGGCCGGGGACCGGCATCTCCCCGGCTCGGCAGCGGTCGGTAGTGGGCCGACCGACCCGCAACAGCGTGGCGGCCGGCACCCCGCTGGTTCCCGCCGACGTCGAAGGCCTCACGTGAGCGGCCCAGCCGAGCCCGTCCGCAGCCTCGCCGTCCTCACCACCGGTCGCCAGGACTGGGGCATCCTGCGGTCCACCTGCGTGGCGCTGCGGGAACGTCCCGGGTTCCGGCTCGACGTGGTCACAGGCGGCATGCACCTGTCCGCCCGCCACGGGCACACCGTCGACCAGGTCAGGGCCGACGGCTTCGACCCCGTCGGGCTGGCCTGGCTGGACGACGACGCGGCGACGCCGGCCGACGTCCAGAGCGGGCGGGCGCTGGAGGCCTTCGGCGGGTACCTCCGTGCGGCGAAACCCGACGCCGTGCTGCTGGTCGGCGACCGGTTCGAGACCGCTGCCGCCGCGCTCGCCGCCACCGTGAACCGCGTCCCGATCGCGCACCTGCACGGTGGCGAGCAGACCCTCGGCGCCTTCGACGACGCGTTGCGCCACGCGACTACCAAGCTCGCCCACCTCCACCTGGTCAGCCACGACGAGCACGCCCGGCGCGTGGTGGCGATGGGCGAGGACCCGGCCACGGTGCATGTTGTCGGCGCACCGGGGTTGGACGCCGCCTTCCGGGCGGACCTGCTCGACGCCGAGGCCCTCGCCACGCAGCTCGGCGTGCCACTCGCGCACCCGGTCGTGCTGGTCACGGTGCACCCCGCAACGCTCGGCGGGGACCCCGCGGTGGAGGCCGCCGCCGTCGCTGCGGCGATGCGCGCCGTGCCTGCGACCTACATCGTGACGATGCCGAACGTCGACCCGGGTGCGGAGCCGATCCGGGTCGGCCTGCAGCAGGCGGTGAAGGCTGCGCCACCGGGCACGGCGGTGGCGCTCGATGCGCTCGGTGAGCTGCGCTACTGGAGCCTGCTGAGGCTCGCCGACGCCATGCTCGGCAACAGTTCCAGCGGGCTCACCGAGGCGCCGGCTGTCGGCCTGCCAGTGGTGAACGTGGGGGAGCGGCAGGCCGGCCGGCTCCGGTGGTCGAATGTGATCGACGCCCCGGCCGACCCGGACGGTGTGGTCGCCGCCCTCAGCAAGGCCCTCGATCCCGCCTTCCGGGAGACCGTACAGTCAGACAGACCGCCGCATTCCGACGGTAGGGCGGGGGAGCGCATCGCCGATATCATCACCGCATGGCAACCCCCGCGACCGCCGCGCAAGCGGCCGATCGACGTCGCGCGGTGACCGGTCGCCAACTCGTCATTCTGGGCGCCGGCGGGCACGCCGAGGTGGTCGCCGACGCCGCCCGTTCCGGCGACGACCCGTGGCACGTCGAGGCGTTCGTGCCCGAGGCCGGCGAGGCGGCCCTGCAGGAGAAGCTCGCCGCCGCCCCGATCGGGCAGCGTCCCGCGCTGGTGATCGGGTTCGGGGCGTCAGCCGACGCGCGCGCCGCCGCCGTCGCCCGCTTCGAGGACGCCGCGTGGGCGACCGTCGTCCACCGCGCCGCCTGGGTCTCCCCAAGCGCCGAACTCGGCCCCGGCACCGTGGTCCTTGCCGGTGCCGTCGTCAACGCCGGAGCCCGCGTCGGACGCCACGCGATAGTGAACACCGCCGCCGTGGTCGAGCACGGGGCCCACGTGGGCGACTTCGTCCACGTCGGCCCCGGAGCGATCCTCGGCGGCGACGTCGTCGTCGGCGAGGATGCCCGGATCGGCCTCGGCGCCGCCGTCCGCGACCACGTCTCGATAGGTGCCGGCGCGACGGTGGGGATGGGAGCCGTCGTGGTCGGGGATGTCGCCGCGCAGGCGGTCGTCGTCGGGAACCCGGCCAGGGCCAGGGAGCGGACCCACGATGCCTGAGTCATTCGACAACTGCCTGGTCACCGACCAGGGCAGCATCCGCGACGCGATGCGCGCTGTCGACGCCGGCGGCAGCAAGATAGCGCTCGCCACCGACCGGGAGGGCCGCCTGACCGGGGTGATCACCGACGGCGACCTGCGGCGCGCCCTGCTCGCCGGGATGACGCTGGACGACCCGGTCGCCCAGATCATGAGCCGCGACTTCATCGCCCTCGAACCCGGTCAGGGGCGTGCCGACGTCCAGGAGCTGATGCGGGCCAGGCGGATCGACGCGATCCCGATCGTCGCTGCGGACGGGCGTCCGGTAGGGCTGCACCTGCTGCACGTGTTCCTCGACGCGGCGCCGCTCGGCAACTGGGCGGTGGTCATGGCGGGAGGCCGGGGTCAGCGACTCCGTCCGCTCACCGACACGACACCGAAGCCGATGCTGCGGGTGGCGGGCCGTCCGATCCTGGAACGCATAGTGCTGCACCTGGCCGGCGCCGGCATCGAGCGGATCTTCCTCTCGGTGAACTACGGCGGCCAGCAGATCGAGGACCACTTCGGCGACGGCAGCGCGTTCGGCTGTTCGATCGACTACCTGCGCGAGGAACAGCCGCTCGGCACCGCCGGCTCGCTGTCGCTGCTGCCGGAACCGCCGAGTGAGCCGCTGCTCGTGCTCAACGGTGACCTCGTCACCAACGTCGACGTGCGCCGCCTGCTGGACTTCCACGTCGCGGGGGGTCACGCCGCCACGATCGGGACCCGGCGGTACCACCACACCATCCCGTTCGGGTGCATCGAGGCGGACGGGGACCTGGTCCTCTCGCTGCAGGAGAAGCCGACGCTGCACCGGCTGGTGAACACGGGCATCTACGTCCTCGACCCCGCCGTGCAGGCGATGGTCCCCTCCGGGGTCGACGTGACGATGCCCTGGGTGATCGATCAGCTGCTCGCCGAGGGCCGCAGCGTCGGAGCCTTCGAGGTCGAGGGCGACTGGATAGACATCGGCCAGCGCGAGCAGCTCGACCTGGCCCGACAGGGAGGTTGAGATGCGGCTGGCTGGGCGCCGTGTTCTGGTCACCGGGGCTGACGGCTTCATCGGGAGCCACCTTGTGGAGCGGCTCGTCGCAGACGGTGCCGACGTCCGCGCCTTCTGCATCTACAACTCGCGCGGCTCCGCGGGCTGGCTGGACGAGGCGCCGCCGGCCGTCCGCGACTCGATCGACATCAGGTACGGCGACATCCGTGACGCCCGCTTCGTGGAGCGGGCCACCGAGGGCATCGAGGTCGTCTTCCACCTCGCCGCGCTGATCGCGATCCCGTACTCCTACCTCGCCGCCGAATCGTTCATCGACACCAACATCCGCGGCACGCTCAATGTGCTCGAGGCCGCCAGGCAGGCGGGGGTGAGCCGGGTGGTCCACACGTCGACCAGCGAGGTCTACGGCACCCCGGACGTGCTGCCGATCCGGGAGACCCACCCGATCCAGGCCCAGTCGCCGTACGCGGCGACCAAGGTCGCCGCCGACCAGCTCGCCTTGTCCTACCAGCGCTCCTTCGACGTGCCGGTGGTGGTGCTTCGCCCGTTCAACACCTACGGCCCGCGCCAGTCCGACCGTGCCGTCCTCCCGACGCTGCTTCGTCAGCTGCTCGCCGGACGGTCGGAGATCCGGCTCGGGCGGCTCGACACCCGCCGTGACCTCACCTTCGTCGCCGACACCGTCGACGGCTTCGTCAGGGCTGCCGAGTCCGACGGGATCGAGGGCCGCACCATCCAGCTGGGCACCGGACGGGCGGAGACGATCGGCGAACTGGTGGACATCGCCCGCCGGCTGACCGGGAACCCGGCCCGGGTCGTCGAGGACCCGGCCCGCCTGCGTCCCGACGCCAGCGAGGTGCTCGTCCTGCAGTCCGATCCGTCAGTGGCCCGGGAGCTGCTCGGCTGGCGCGCGCAGACCGGTCTCGAGGAAGGGCTCGCGATGACCCTTGACTGGTTGCGCGAGCGACCGGTGGACAGCAACGTCGACCGTGTCCAGCTCTGAGGCCGGGGTGAGCCAGACGCGGATCCCGCTGGCCGAGCCGGTGATCGGCGGCAACGCGCAGCGGTACCTCGAAGAGTGCCTCGAGACGAACTTCGTGTCGTCAGTGGGTCCGTTCGTGCAGCGCTTCGAGCGGGAGTTCGCCGACGCGGTCGGCGCCCGCCACGCGGTAGCGTGCGCGTCGGGGACGGCGGCGCTCCACCTCGCAATGCGCGTACTCGACATCCGACCGGGCGACGAGGTGTTCGTGCCGACGCTCACGTTCGTGGCGTCCGCAAACCCTGTCACCTACACCGGCGCGACCCCCGTCCTGATCGATTCGGAGCCGGCCAGCTACAACCTGGATCCTGCCCTGGTCGTCGCCGAGCTTGACGAGCGCGCCCGAACCGGACGGCGTCAGCCGGCTGCCATCGAAGTGGTCCACCTGGTGGGGCACCCGGCCGACCTGGCGCCGCTCGCTGCCGCTGCCGAACAGTACGGCGTGCCGCTGATCGAGGACGCCACCGAGGCGCTCGGCGCCACCTACACGGCTGGTCCGCTCGCCGGCAGGGGGGTCGGCACGATAGGTCGGGTCGGCTGCTTCAGCTTCAACGGCAACAAGCTGATCACGACCGGCAGCGGCGGGATGCTCGTCACCGACGACGAGGGTCTGGCCCGGCGGGCCCGCCACCTGTCGACCCAGGCGCGGCTGCCGGGGGCGGCCTACGACCACGACGAGGTCGGCTACAACTACCGGCTGTCGAACGTCTCGGCAGCGATCGGCGTCGCGCAACTCGAGCAGCTGCCGGAGCTGCTCGGCGGGCGGCGGGCGATCGCGGCGCGCTACGACGAAGCGCTCGCCGACCTGCCCGGGCTGCGGACCGCCCCGCGGCTGGCCTGGGCGGACCCGTCGTTCTGGCTCTACACCGCGAGCGTCGCAGCCGATCGGCAGCGCGAGGTTCGCGACCAGGTGCTGGCGGCGGCCGGCGCCCGCAACATCGAGGTGCGACCGATCTGGACGCCGCTGCACCGCACCCGGCTGTACGCGGACGCGCCGCGTCTCGGCGGCACCGTCGCGGAGTCGATCTTCGACTCGGCGTTCTGCCTGCCGTCCTCATCGAACCTCGGCCTGGACGACCAGGCGAGGGTCGTGGAGATGCTGCGGACCGTCCTCGCTACCCTGAGCCCATGACCAGTCCCTGGCAGCCCGAGAAGTGGCGCGTGGTTGAGGGCTTCGACTTCACCGACATCACCTACCACCGGGCGGTAGACGTGCCCGCGGTACGGATCGCTTTCGACAGGCCCGAGGTGCGCAACGCGTTCCGTCCGCACACAGTGGACGAGTTGTACACCGCGCTCGACCACGCCCGGCGGTCCTCCGACATCGGCTGTGTGCTGCTCACCGGGAACGGGCCGTCGCCCAGGGACGGCGGCTGGGCGTTCTGCTCCGGCGGCGACCAGCGGATCCGCGGCCGCTCGGGCTACCAGTACGCCGAGGGCGAGACTGCGGACACCGTGGACGCCCGCCGGGCGGCCGCCGAAGGGGGCAGGCTGCACATCCTTGAGGTGCAGCGCCTGATCCGGTTCATGCCGAAGGTGGTGATCGCCCTTGTCAACGGCTGGGCGGCCGGCGGCGGCCACTCGCTGCACGTGGTGTGCGACCTGACGCTGGCCTCGGCCGAGCACGCCCGGTTCAAGCAGACCGACGCCGACGTCGGCTCGTTCGACGCAGGGTTCGGGTCTGCCTATCTCGCTCGTCAGGTCGGCCAGAAGTTCGCCCACGAGATCTTCTTCCTCGGTGACACCTACGACGCCGCCGACGCCCACCGGATGGGCATGGTGAATGCAGTGGTGCCGCACGCCGAGCTGGAGACCGTCGGGCTGGAATGGGCGGCGAAGATCTGCGGCAAGTCCCCGACCGCCCAGCGGATGCTCAAGTTCGCGTTCAACGCCATCGACGACGGCCTGGTCGGCCAGCAGGTGTTCGCCGGCGAGACCACCCGGCTGGCGTACATGACCGACGAGGCCGTCGAGGGCCGCGACTCGTTCCTGGAGAAGCGTCCGCCGGACTGGTCGAAGTTCCCCTACTACTACTGAATCAGGCCCATAGGGGGCGAGTCAGAGCGAAATCGGAGATTCGTCGGAGTCGAAATCC
>JAEZGC010000099.1 GCA_023437345.1 Actinomycetes bacterium | reverse complement strand
ACCCTCTCGGCGGGGTCCTCAACGGCTGCCTCCACAGGGTCTGTGGATACTCTGGGGACAACTCGGAGGACACGCCTTGAGGCTTGTGCAAAACCTGGTGCCCCGCCTGTGGATGCCTCGGAAAGTTCTTCGGAAAACCCGCTCTGGCAAGCGGAAACGGTCCTCCCAGACTGTGGATGAAGAATGAACGTCAGGTTAACTCCAGCTAAGGGGTGCCCGGCTTGACAATGGCGGCGGCCGCCGATATAGCGCCTGGCGCAGAGAGTTATGCACACCCTGTCCACAAGCCCGAGTTGGGATTCCATACCCTAGGGGGGTATGTTGACTAGGGAAGGGAGGATCGACAGTGGAACACTCGTCACACACTGCACACCAAGCCCAGCCGGCTGCCGGCCCGCACGGCTACAACGACACGCGTGAGGACCACCTCAGGCGTCTCAAGCGGATCGAGGGCCAGGCCCGCGGACTGCAGCGGATGGTCAGCGAGGACGTGTACTGCATCGACATCCTCACCCAGGTCTCGGCGATGACCAAGGCCCTGGAATCCTTCGCGCTGGTGCTGCTCGACGAGCACCTCCAGCACTGCGTGGCCGATGCCATCCGCGAGGGCGGCGAGATCGCCGACGTCCGGCTCTCCGAGGCCTCAGCCGCAATCGGCCGGCTGGTCCGGTCCTGAACCCCCGCCCGACCCCCAATCCGAGGAGCACCCCATGATCGAGACTTCCTACACCGTCACCGGTATGACCTGCGGCCACTGCGTCAAAGCCGTCAAGGACGAGGTACTCGCCATCCCCGGCGTGACCGGCGTCGACCTCGACCTGGCCGGGGCGATGCGGGTCCACAGTGAGGCGCCGGTCGACTTCGACCGGGTGGTCGAGGCGGTCTACGAGGCCGGCGACCAGTACAGCCTGGCCTGACCCGGCGCCGCCCTCCCGGCGGACCGTCCCCATCCCAGCCGTGGAAGTGAGCATGACCACCCAGCAGCGTGAATCGGTCGAACTCGACATCTCGGGGATGACCTGTGCCTCCTGCGCCGCGCGTATCGAGAAGAAGCTGAACAAGCTGGACGGCGTCCAGGCCAGCGTGAACTACGCCACCGAGAAGGCACGGGTGCTGGTGCCGGTGGGTGTCAGCGTCGATGACCTGATCGGTGTGGTGGAGAACACCGGCTACGGCGCCACCGTGCCGGTGCCGGACGCGCCGCCGGTCGACCACGCCGCCCAGCTGCGCTCGCGCGTCGTCGTGGCCGGGGTGCTCGCCGTCCCGGTGATCGCGCTGGCGATGGTGACGCCCTGGCAGTTCCCCGGCTGGCAGTGGGTCTCGCTCGCCCTCACCGTCCCGGTGTACGCCTGGGCCGGCTGGCCCTTCCACCGCTCCGCCCTTGTGAACCTTCGCCACGGCGCCACCACGATGGACACCCTGATCAGCCTCGGCACGACAGCCGCCTTCGGCTGGAGCCTGTACGCGCTGTTCTTCGGCCATGCCGGTGAGATCGGCTACACCCACCCGTTCGAGCTCCAGCTCAGCCGCGGGCACGGTGAGGCGAACATCTACCTCGAGGCCGTCGTCGCCATCATCTTCTTCCTGCTGCTGGGCCGCTGGCTGGAGGCGCGGGCCAAGGCGCGCGCCGGCGAGGCGATCCAGACCCTGCTGCAACTGGGCGCCACCCGCGCCACCGTCGTGGTGGACGGCGTGGAGACCGCGATCGACATCGGCCAGCTCACGGTGGGCGACGAGTTCGTGGTCCGCCCCGGGGAGAAGATCGCCACCGACGGCGAGGTGGTCAGCGGCTTCTCGTCTGTCGACAGGTCGCTGGTCACCGGCGAGTCGGTGCCGGTGGACGTCGCGGTCGGCGACGCGGTCACCGGCGCCACCTTGAACACCCACGGCCGGCTCGTGGTGCGGGCCACCCGGGTCGGCCGCGACACCCAGCTGGCCCACATCGCCAGGCTGGTCGAGGAGGCGCAGACCGGAAAGGCGCGGGTGCAGTGGCTGGCCGACCGGATCACCGGCGTCTTCGTCCCTGTGGTCCTGGCGCTCGCGCTGGTCGTCCTGGCGGGCTGGCTGGTCGCCGGCGCCGGGCTCGCCTTCGCGGCCTCCGCCGCGGTCGCCGTCCTGATCATCGCCTGCCCCTGCGCCCTGGGCCTGGCCACCCCCACCGCACTGCTGGCCGGGACCGGACGCGGCGCGCAGCTCGGCATCGTGATCCGGGGCGCCGAGGCGCTGGAGCGGACCCGCGAGGTGGACACGATTGTGCTCGACAAGACCGGCACGGTGACCACCGGCGCGATGGCGGTGGTCACCGTCCGCCCGGTCGGCGACACCCCAGCCGAGGAGGTGCTGCGCTACGCGGGCGCTGCGGAGTCCGGCTCGGAACACCCGATAGCCCGGGCGATCGCCGCGCACGCCGCCTCCGACGCGGTGCTCGAGTCGCTCACCAACGAGCCCGGCCAGGGCGTGACCGCCCGGGTGGACGGCCGCCAGGTGCGGGTCGGCAAGCCGGGATGGGTGGTTGCGACGAATCTGCCGCCAGATCCCGCAGCGCAGGCCGGGACCGCCAGATCACCCGAACTGGAGGCAGATCTGTCCGCCCGGCCGGGCGCCACCGTCGTGGCGGTGGCCTGGGACGGACGGCTGCGCGGCCTGATCGAGGTGGCTGACACCGTCAAGCCGGACTCGGCCGCAGCGGTGGCCCGGTTCCGCGCGCTCGGGTTGCGACCCGCCCTGCCCACCGGCCACACCCCGGCCACCGCCCGGGCGGTGGCGGCCGAGGTCGGGATCGAGGACGTGATCGGCGACGTGCTGCCGGCCGAGAAGGTGGCTGCCATCCAGGCGCTGCAGGCCGACGGCCGGCGGGTGGCGATGGTGGGCGACGGGGTCAACGACGCCGCGGCGCTGGCGCAGGCCGATCTCGGGATCGCGCTCGGCACCGGGACTGATGCGGCCATCGAGGCGTCCGACCTCACCCTGATGCGCGGCGAGTTGCCGGTGGCTGCTGACGCGATCCGGCTCTCCCGGGCCACCCTCGGCACCATTAAGGGCAATCTGTTCTGGGCGTTCGCCTACAACGTGGCGGCGATCCCGCTGGCCGCGCTGGGCTACCTGAACCCGATGATCGCCGGGGCGGCGATGGCCTTCTCGTCGGTCTTCGTGGTGCTGAACAGCCTGCGGC
>JAEZGC010000063.1 GCA_023437345.1 Actinomycetes bacterium | reverse complement strand
CGTCCGCTCCGCACGGGTGGTCACCGCAGCCGCCGCCGTCCGCTCCGCACGGGTGGTCACCGCAGCCCGGGCCGGCCGCTGCCTGGTCGCCGCCGGACAACCCGCCGCCGCCACAGTCGCCGCAGGGGGACCAGCCCTACCTGCCGCGATACGGCCAGCAGTCCTACCCGCCGGCGCCGTACGGCCAGCCGGGCCCGATCGATCCCGCACAGGCCTGGGGCAGGCCGCCGCAGCCGCCGGCCGGCCCGGAAGCGACGTAGCCCGGCTGAGCCTCAGGTCGGCTTGCGGGGGGTGGGCGAGCCGAAGACTATTTCGTCCCAGGACGGGACCCGGGCGCGCTTGCGGCGCGCCTTGGCCGGCTTGGCCTGCGGCGCCTCCTCATCGAGCAGGGCTGGCTGTTCGGGTTCGGCTGACGGCTCGACAGGATCGGGCTCGGGCTCCGGCTCAGCTGCGTCGTCCTCGCCAGGCTCGTTGAGCACCGGTGAGGCCGGCTGGCCGGCCACCGGACGGACCAGGCCGGAGTAGATCCGCACCGAGTCCTCGTCGATCCCCGACAGCATGTCGTAAAGGACGTCGATCCCGCCGGTGGGGTTGGTGACTATGTCGTAGACCCCGTCCACCTCGGTGAGCTCGGCCTCGGAGTAGGCATCCTGGCCGAACGTGTCGTCGTCCTCGATGGGTCCGGTGTCCTCCAGTTGGGGACCCGGCTGCACCACCCGAACCAGCGCCAGGTCATCGTTCAGCCCGACCGTCGGCTCGGCCTCCTGGGCCTGGTCCGGCGCGGCGGCGGGTTCAGGGGTGGGCGCGTGGAGCCCCAGCAACCAGCGGGCGTCGTCGTTGTCGGCCACCGAGAACCGGCCCGCCTGGTCGTAGATGAAGCGCGCGTCGCGCTCCTGCCGTCCGCCGGCCCAGGTCACCTTGACCGCCCAGCGGCGACCCTCCAGCTTCCACGCGTCCCAACGCACGGTGTCCGGGTCGACCTGCCGGGGCAGCAGCCGGTCGGTGACCACGCTGCCAAGGGTGCGGTGCGCGATGGTCTCGCCACCGCGGCGAGCCGGGTGGGTCTGCGCCTGTCCGGCGATGAACTCGCGTTCGGCGATCACCGGGACTGCGAACGGTTCGACCCGGGCCCGGTCCACGCCTGCGGCGCGCGCCACCTCGTCGACGGATTCCCCAGCCCGGATCCGGGTCTGGATTTCCCTCGGCGAGAGTGCACTGTCTCCCATGTACGTCTCCAGGTGCGGGTGCGCGAGTACTTGCTGGGTAACCTACCAAGCTCCCCGCGCTTCGGACCCCAACCGGGCCGGGCCGATCACCGATCCATCAGTCGCTACGGCCGTCGGGTCTCGGCGATTGGAGGGGCTTGGTGGCATGTGATATGCATGGCTCCGCACAACGGCGGCACTGGCGTGATGACCGGGCGCTCCGGGCGCCCTGGCGGAATGGATGGTTCAACGGATGGCAACGGATTACGACGCCCCTCGCAAGTCTGACGAAGAGAGCGAAGACAGCATCGAGGAGCTCAAGACCCGGCGCAACGACAAGAACTCCGGCAAGGTCGACGAGGACGAGGTCGAGGCGGCCGAGACCTTCGAGTTGCCCGGTGCCGACCTCTCCCACGAAGAGCTGACGGTGAGGGTGCTGCCCCGTCAGGCCGACGAGTTCACCTGCGCGTCCTGCTTCCTGGTGAAGCACCGCAGCCAGATCGCCGCAGTCAGGGACGGCCAGTACTACTGCGTGGACTGCGCCGGCTGAGCCGGGCTCAGCGGGGACGCCGCGGCGCGGGTTCGCCAAGGGCACGCTCCCACGACGCTGCGGCGAACCGGTTCACCGCGACCGTTGCGACCGCCATCCCTGTGGCACTGGCCACCGTCCAGGCGAGCAGCCGCCGGGTGGAGGCGTCAGGATCGTCGACTGCGGGCGGCTCGTCGCCGGTGGTCGCCCGCCAGGCTGCGCCCAGCGCCTTGTTCACGACCACGGCCGCCAGGGCGCCGATGGCTCCGGCGTACAGGTTCCACATCAGCTTGCGCGGCAGGCCCATCGTCTGTCCTTCCTCACCGGTGACACTGGAGCCATCCTAGGTGGGCTAGGTTTTTGGGGTGCACTACCGCGAACGACTGTGGGCGCCGGCCTCCTGGTGGGGGATCGGCCTGTTCTTCGCCGTCAGCTTCACCACTGTGGTCGGCTTCACCGTGTCGCCGTGGGTCGGCCTGGTCGCCGGGGCGGTCACCACTGCCGCGGTGGCGGGAGCGCTGCTGCGGTACGGCAGCGTCGCGGTGATCGTGGACGACACCGGGCTGACCGCCGGGGGATCGCTGCTGGAGTGGCCCTGGCTGGGCGAGGTTGAGCCGCTGGACGCCGCGGCCACCAGGCGCCTGCTCGGCCCGGAGGCCGACCGGGCGGCCCACCTGGTCACCCGTGGCTACCTGCGCACCGCCGTCCGGGTGGGCGTCGAGGACCCCGCCGACCCGCACCCCTACTGGCTGGTGTCCACCCGCCGCCCCCGCGAACTGGCTGCCGCGGTGGCGGCTGCGCGAAGTAGCATGCAGCGATGACCGAGGGCGCTGAGCGGGTGGTGGTCGGGCTGCGGGTGCTCGACCCGGAGATCCCGCTGCCGCGGTACGCCCGGCCCGGCGACGCCGGCGCCGATCTGGCCATCGCCGAGGAATGCACCCTGCAGCCGGGGGAGCGGCGGCTGGTCCGCACCGGCATCGCGGTTGCGATCCCGCCGGGCTGGGTCGGCCTGGTCCACCCCCGTTCCGGCCTCGCGGCGCGGCACGGCCTGACGATTGTCAACGCACCCGGTACGGTCGATGCCGGGTACCGCGGGGAGATCATGGTCTGCCTGTTGAACACCGACGGCAGCCGCGAGGTGCACCTCAGCAAGGGCGACCTGATCGCGCAACTGGTGGTGCAGCGGGTCGGGCTGGCCTCCTTCGCGGTGACTGACGAACTCCCGGCCAGCGCGCGTGGGACCGGCGGACACGGCTCGACCGGCGGCATCCGGCACTGGGAGCAGACACAGGACACACAGGAGAGAAGGCAGTGATGTTTGGGCGCAAGCGCACCGACGAGCAGGCTGGGTCCCCGGCCGGGACCGATCCCGAGGCGACCGACGTCGCCCTTGAACTGGACGAGGAGGCCGCCGCGTCCTCCGATGGCGTCGACGACGAGCTCGAAGAGCTGGACGAGCTGGACGAGCTGGACGACGAGTCGGACGATCCCCGCGCCGACGGCCCGTTCGACATCGACGAGGTCGACTTGGGGCAGGACGAGGTCAACCGGATCGACCTGGGTGCGCTGATCATCACGCCGTGGCCGGGGCTCAACCTGCAGCTGCAGGTCAACGAGGCGACCCGGCAGGTTCGGGCGATCACCGGCGTGTGGCGCACCTCGGGGCTCGAGGTCGCCCTGTTCGCCGCCCCCGCCAGCGGGGGTCTGGCCGACGACCTGCGCGAGGAACTCGTGGACGAGGCCGGCCAGGCCGGCGGGACCGCCGAGCTGGTCGCGGGCCTGTTCGGCACCGAGGTGCGCCGCGTCATGCCGCAGACCGGGCCGGCGGGGGAGCAGCTGTTCCACGTCTCGCGGATCTGGTTCGCCGAAGGCCCGCGCTGGCTGCTGCGCGGCACCCTGCTGGGCGAGGCCGCGCTGGCCGAGGCGGCCGAGGCGAAGGCTGGTCCGTTCGTCGAGTTCTTCCGAAACCTCGTGGTGCGCAGGGGCGACCGTCCGATGGTCCCCGGCGAGCTGATCACCATGGATCTGCCCACCCAGGACGCCGGCTAGATGGCCGGGTCGAACCCGCTGCTGCGGGCGTTGCGGCGCTGGGGATCCTCCAGCGCCGACCTCGCGGCGCAGGAGCGGCAGCGGGTCGCCGAGGCCGCCGGGGCGACCCGGATCTGCGACATCGTCGACCGGGAGCGGGTTCGGCTGCGCGGGTCCGTCAGCGCGCTCAAGATGGAGCCCCGGCGTGGCACACCGTGGCTCGAGGCGACCTTCAGCGACGGGTCGGACTCGATAACGCTGATCTGGATGGGCCGCCGCGAGATCCCCGGCGTCGCCGCCGGACGCGAACTCTCGGTGGAGGGCAGGGTGTCGTTCGTGGACGGCGAGCGCCGGATCTACAACCCGCGCTACAACCTGATAGCTCCCTGACTGCCTGAACCGCCCCGCTCAGGCCCCGGTGGCGCGTCCGGGACGCGGCATCAGGTACTGGGCCAGGTCCTCCTCGTGGACCGCACCGGCCACGAACAGCAGCTCGTCGTTGGCCTCCAGCGCGGCGTCCCGCTCCGGCGGACGGGCGGCGCCGTCGCGGATGATCGCGACCAGCACGGCGTCCCCGGGCAGGTTGAGGTCCGCCACCCGGGTGCCGACCCGCGGCGACTCCTCGGGGAGGGTCATCTCCACGAGGTTCGCCCGGCCGCCGTGGAAGCTGAGCAGCCGCACCAGGTCGCCCACGGTGACTGCCTCCTCGACGAGGGCGCAGATCAGCCGGGGCGTGGACACCGCGACGTCGACTCCCCACTGCTCGTCGAACATCCACTCGTTGGAGGGGTGGTTCACCCGGCCGACGGTGCGTGGCACGCCGAACTCGGTCTTGGCCAGCAGCGAGTGGACGAGGTTCGCCTTGTCGTCGCCGGTGGCGGCGATCGCGACATCGCAGGTGTCCAGGCCCGACTCCTCCAGCGAGGTCAGCTCGCAGGCGTCGGCCAGCAGCCATTCGGCCTCGGGCACGCTGTCCGGCTTGATGGCGGCCGGGTCCTTGTCGATCAGCAGGACGTGGTGCCCGTTGGTGATCAGCTCCCGGGCGATGGAGCGGCCGACATTGCCGGCCCCGGCGATCACGACGCGCATGGTGGTGCCTCTCAGTGGTCGGTCGGGGCCTGGCCGAAGACGTCCTCGACGTCGCCGACCTGGTCGTTGGTCACCGCGGCGTAGACCAGGTCACCGTCCTGCAGGACGGTGCCGGCCTGCGGCACCATGCCGGCACCGAACCTGGCCAGGAACGGGATCTGGCAGCGGCCGGCGGCCTCCATGGTGGCTATCGTGCGGCCCACCCAGCCGGAGTCGACGTACACC
This sequence comes from Actinomycetes bacterium, assembly GCA_023437345.1. GTDB lineage: Bacteria > Actinomycetota > Actinomycetes > Propionibacteriales > Propionibacteriaceae > Propionicimonas. The sequence continues at coordinate 428 of JAEZGC010000063.1, read as the reverse complement.
TCGATCAGCCGGACGTGGCCCGACGGGTCGCGCCACTGCGGCTCGGAGCCCGACGGCAGCAGCCGGCGCAGGATCTGGTCGGCGGTCCAGCGGACTGTCGCGACCGACGGGATGCCGAGCCGCTCGTAGACCTCGGCGCGGCCCTGGTCGTAGATCCGCGCCACGACGTTATGGACGCCGAAGGTCTCGCGGACCACCCTGGCGGCCAGGATGTTCGAGTTGTCGCCGCTGGACACCGCAGCGAACCCGTCGGCGCGCTCGATCCCGGCCCTGACCAGCACCTGTCGGTCGAAGCCGACGCCCTTGACGGTCTTGCCCTGGAACTGGGGGCCGAGTCGCCGGAACGCGTCCTGCATGATGTCGATCACGGCAACCGAGTGGTGGGGCGGGGGCAGCCCCCCCCCCCGCCCCCCCCCCCCCCCCCCCCC
>JAEZGC010000055.1 GCA_023437345.1 Actinomycetes bacterium | reverse complement strand
GGGGGGGGGGGGGGGGGGGGGGCCGGGGGGGGGCGCGCCCCCCCCCCGACTCCGCCGTCTTCTTCGACGGGGTGCGGGAGCGAGTGGGCGTCCCCGCCGAGATCATCAGCGGTGAGGAGGAGGCCCTGCTGTCCTTCGGCGGCGCCGTCCGAGCGATCGACGACCTCGCCGAGCCGGTGCTGCTGGTCGACATCGGCGGCGGGTCCACCGAGTTGGTGCTGGGCAGCGGCGGCGTCGCGCAGCACGCCCGATCGCTGGACATCGGCTCGGTCCGGTTGCGCGAGCGGTTCCTGGCAACCGACCCGCCCACGCCGGAGGAGATCGCGGCGGCGACGGTCCACATCGACAACCTGCTGGACGGCTGCGGAGTCGCCTTCGGGCAGGTCGCGGCCTGGGTCGGGGTCGGGGGAACGGCGACCAGCCTGTCAGCGCTGGCCCAGGGGCTGGCGGTCTATGATTCGGCGCGCGTCCACGGCTCGGACATCGGGGCCGACGACCTGGCCGACCTGACGGCGCGACTGTTGGAGCTACCGGTCGCCGACGTGCTGGCGCTGCCGACGATGGTGCCCGGCCGGGCTGACGTGATCTGTGCCGGCGGGCTGATCTGCCGCCGGATCGCGGTCCGGGTCGGCCTGCCGCTGAAGGTCTCCGAGTCGGACATCCTGGACGGCATCGTCCTCGGCCTGGCGGGTTGACGCCCGCCCCGGCGCCCACGCCCGGCGGTGGTTAGGCTTGGGCCGCGTCCCCATGGCCCAACCGGCAGAGGCAGGCGGCTTAAACCCGCTCAAGTATGGGTTCGAATCCCATTGGGGACACCGCCGCGCGCCGAGCCCGGCCCCGACGCGTTCGCCGTGGGCCGAACCGTGGGCACAGGGCGCTCACAGGCGGGTCGCCTACCATGGAAGCCGACGGTGTTTCGCACCGCCCAGCACAGGAGGACACGTTCCATGCAGAGCAGCAACCCGGTTCTTTCCAAGACCGAGTGGGCCCAACCGCCCCAGGGCCAGTACGCGCCCGGGCCGCAGTACCCCGGCCAGCCGATGGCGCCCGGCTATGACCCTAACGCCGCCCCATACGGCCAGCCGCCGTTGCAGCAGGCCCCCGCCGACGTGATGACCATCGACGACGTGATCACCAAGTCGGCGATCACTATCGGCACCGTCATCCTGGTCGCCGCGCTCACCTTCGTCGGCTTCACCTCCGGCGTCCTGCCCTTCCAGTTGCTGCAGCCCGCCATGATCGTGGGCGCCCTGGTGTCGTTCGGAGTCGTCTTGCTGGTGAGCTTCCGCCGCCAGATCAAGCCGGGCTTCGTCCTTGCCTACGCCGCCATCGAGGGCGTCTTCCTCGGCGCGATCAGCCTCGTCTTCGAGCTGCTCTACCCCGGGATCGTCATCCCCGCGGTGATGGGAACGTTCGTCGCCGCCGGTGCCACGCTGGCCGCCTACAAGTTCTTCAGGATCAAGGTCACCAGCAAGTTCCGCCAGATGGTGATGATCGGCACGATGGCCTACGCCGGGGTGCTGCTGGTGAACCTCGTGCTGTCGCTGTTCGGGGTAAACCTCGGCATCATCTCGGTGACCGGCGAGGTCAGCTGGATCGCCCTGCTCGCCTCCGCGGTCGGGGTCGGCCTGGCGGTGTTCAACCTGATCCTCGACTTCGACTTCATCGAGCGGGGGATCGCGCTGCGGGCCCCGTCGAGCGAGTCGTGGCGCGGCGCCTTCGGGCTGACCGTCACCCTGGTGTGGCTCTACATCGAGATCCTGCGCATCCTGTCCTACTTCCGGCGCTGACCTTCAGGTTCAAGCGGCCCGCGGCGAAAGCCGTGGGCCGCTTGGCGTCTCCAGGGCTCGGACGGCGTCAGCCGGCGGCGCGCCAGGCGTCGGCGACCACCTGCAGGTGCCGCTCCAGCAGGGCCCGGGCGCTGGAGGACCACGACACCGAGGCCCAACGCGCCAGCGGGATCCACGCCGCGGCGGCAGTCGTCCCGCCGACGTCGTGGACCACCGGGGCTGCCGGGTCGGCGCAGCGTCCGGCGAAGATGATCCGGACCGCGTGGAAGTCCTCGACGAGCCCGGTCGGCGAGCGGCCGATCCAGTGGTCGGTCTGCACGTCGAGCAGGTGGGAGATCTCCAGCCGCTGGCCGGTCTCCTCGTCCACCTCGCGGACGACGGCCTGCGCCGGCGCCTCCCCGTCGTCGATCCCCCCGCCGGGCAGGCCCCACAGGCCGGGGACTGCTGTTTTGTCGGAGAACTGGGTGGCGAGGATCCCCAGCGGCGACAAGGTGATGGCGTAGGCCGCGAGCCGCTGCCGCACCACCGGGGTGATGTCAGGGGTGAGGTCAAGGCCCGGGTCGGTCGAGCGGGTGCGCGGTGCCGAGCGGTGGTTGACCCGGCGGCCGTGGCGGGAGACCTGCAGGGTCAGCGCCAGGTCGGGGGAGTGGCCGCTCACCGACAGCGGCCTGATGATGCGGTACCCGCGCTCCCAGGCCAGGCGGTGCGGATCGGCGCCGTGCGGCAGCACCCGGGAGAACACGGGCGCACCCCCGGCGACCTCAACCCCGATGATCCGCATCGGTTCATGATGGCCGAGGCCGGGTACGAATCCAAATGGCTCCCGGGGCTATGCTCAGGGAAACCTTCGGCTGAGGAGGCAGAATGCAGTACCGGTCCGACGCCCGGCTCGACACCTCACAGATGGGGTCGGGCGGCTCCCGTGGCGGTGGCCTGGCGATCGGCGGCGGCGCCGGCATCGTCGTGCTGATCCTCGCCCTGGTCTTCGGTTTCGACCCGAGCGCCCTGCTCGGCGGGACGGCGGCCGGCCCGGAATCCGGCAACGACCAGTACGCCGAGTGCCGTACCGGAGCCGACGTCGAGACCAACCGGGAATGCCGCTACGTCGCCTACACCAACTCGATCCAGGGCTTCTGGTCGACCCAGCTCGAGAACTACCAGGAGACCAAGACGGTCACCTTCAGCGGCCAGATCGCTACTGCCTGCGGCACCGCCACCTCGGCTGTCGGCCCGTTCTACTGCCCGGCCGACCAGACCGTCTACCTCGACACCGGCTTCTTCGACCAGATGCTTGAGGGCCAGCTCGGCGCGGCGGGCGGGGACGCCGCCGAGGCCTACGTGATAGCCCACGAGTACGGCCACCATATCTCCAACCTGATCGGCAGCCTGGACAAGGTGCAGGCCGCCGGCCAGCAGACCGGACCGGCCTCGCCGCAGGTGCGGCTGGAACTGCAGGCCGACTGCTTCGCCGGGGTGTGGCTGGCCAATGCCACCAACGACCCGGCGTCGCCGATCGCCGCCGTCAGCAAGGACGACCTGGCGCGCGCCGTCGACGCGGCCCGGGCGGTGGGCGACGACCGGATCCAGGAGAGCTCCGGCGGGCAGGTCTCGCCCGAGTCGTGGACCCACGGCTCCTCCGAGCAGCGCAAGTACTGGCTGGCGCGCGGCTACTCCAGCGGCAACCCCGGCCAGTGCGACACCTTCGCCGACGGGGCGCTCGGCAAGGCGTGATCAAGTACCTGGGCTCCAAGCGCCGGCTGGTCGGTGAACTCGGGGCGCTGCTGACCGCGTCGGAAGCCGCGACGGCACTAGACCTGTTCACCGGCACCACCCGGGTGGCCCAGGAGTTCTGCCGCCGCGGCGCGCACGTCACAGCTGTCGACACCGCGTCCTACTCCGAGGTGCTCGCCCGCTGCTACGTCGAGACCCCGGCGGACAGCATCGATCCGGACGAGGTGGCCGAGGCGCTCGCCCGGCTCGCCGCGCTGCCCGACCGGCGCGGCTACGTGACCGAGGTGTTCGCCGAGCGGGCCCGGTACTTCCACCCCGACAACGCGGTCCGGATCGATGCGATCCGGGAGGGGATCGACGACCTGTTCCCCGATGGGGAGTTGCGCCCGATCCTGCTCACCGCGCTGCTGGAGGCCGCCGACGCCGTCGACTCCACGGTCGGGCTGCAGATGGCCTTCCTCAAGCAGTGGGCGCCGCGGGCGCTGCGGCCGTTGCGGCTGCGGCCCCCCGTCCTGACTCCCGGCACCGGACAGGCGGTGCGCCGCGACGCCCGGCTGGCGGTCGCCGAGGTGCCCGAGGTGGGCCTGGCCTACCTCGATCCGCCGTACAACCAGCACCGCTACTTCGCCAACTACCACGTCTGGGAGACCCTGGTCCGCTGGGACGCACCCGACCACTACGGCATCGCCTGCAAGCGGGTGGACGCCAGGGAGGCGGCCGGCAGCAGCGACTTCAACTCGCGGCGCAGGATGCCGGCGGCGCTGGCCGAGGTGATCGCCGGCGTACGCGCGGAGGTGGTCGTGGTCTCGTTCAGCGACGAGGGGTTCGTGGCGATCGAGGCGCTGCAGGAGATGCTGGCGGTGCGCGGCCATCCGGTTGTCGTGCTGGCCTACGACACCCGCCGCTACATCGGGTCCGCGATCGGGATCTACTCCCCCAACGGGGTCAAGGTCGGTACCCAGGGCCACGACCGCACCACCGAGTACCTGCTGGTCAGCGCACCAGCGCCGCAGCTCGAGGCGATGCGGGAAGCCGTCGGGTCGCGGGAGGTGCCCGAAGCGGCAATGGCCGCGACCGTCACGGCTCGCTGATTCGGCGGCCGGCCAGGTCGGTGACGATCGCCTCGGCACCGATGGAGAAGTACATCCGCGGCGTACCCGACTCGGTGCGGTCCTCGATGACCACGCTCCAGGCCAGCTCGTCCATCGGTGTTGTCTCGTCGGGTTCCCGCTCGACCACCCGCCAGATCGCGGCCGGGTCGACGATCCCGGCGGCGAAGCCGGTCAGCGGCAGCACCTCGTCACGGGAGATCGTCGTGAGCGGCACCTTCGCCGGGCGGCGGCGGTGCACGGTGCTGGCGTCCGGCCCGCGGTACTCCACCCACGCCCCGGTCTCGGAGTCGACCCCCACCCGCTGGACCGCGATACGGTCCTCCAGCACGACAGCCAGGCCGTCGGCCACCCCCTCGGCGGTGTGGTAGTCGAGTTCGGCCAGCAGGCTGCCGTCCGGGTTGAAGAAGACGGTGCGGGACTCGGGGTTCGTGGTCACCGTCATCACCACCCGGCCACCGGAATAGTCGACTATCTGTAGCGTCTGTTGCTCGGTCGACCCGGAGACGGCGGCAGCCACCCGGAACAGCCGCCCGAGGTCGGAGAAGTCGAAGTCGCCCACGGCGAAGCTGGCCTGGTCGACGTACTGCAGGTCGCTGTCCACCTGCTGCACCACGGCGTCGCGGTAGGCCCAGGTTACCGGCTCGGTGCTGTCGTGGCGCAGCACGCTGACGGTCGCGGTGTGCTCGGTGACCTCCACCATGATCGGGTCACCGCCCCCGGCGGCGGCGAGCAGCCTGGCCACCATCCGTCGCGCCTGCTGCGGCTCGGTCAGGTCGAGGGGGGTAGGGGACGGGCTGGCGGACGGAGTGGGCGTCGTGGGCGTGGCCGGCGCCGGAGTGGCGGGAGGTGGCCCCGGCGGGGCCGGCTGGCACCCGGCCAGCAGGGTGGCCAGCAGCACGACACAGCCCGCGAGGTGGATCCCGCGGGCTGGCAGTGGCATGCCAGTGAGGTTAGCGCGGCCGGTGGCGGCCGGGCACACTGGCTGGGTGATCGACCTGACCGCCGGCCCGCTGGAGGTCGCCCGGCGCCTGCTCGGGTGCCGGCTGCGGCAGGGCGACGTGGTGCTGCGGCTCACCGAGGTGGAGGCCTACGACGGTGTCGACGACCTCGCGGCGCACGCCGTCCGCGGCCCCCGTCCGCACACCCGCGACCTGTTCGCCGACCCGGGCACGCTGTACTGCTACCGCTCGCACGGCCTGCACATTTGCGGGAACCTCGTCTGCGGTAGGCCGGGTCACGGGTCGGCGGTGCTGCTGCGGGCCGGGGAGGTGGTCGAAGGGCTCGAGGTGGTCCGCCGCCGGCGACCCGGGGTCGCCGACGCCGCGCTGGCGCGCGGGCCGGGCAATCTCGGACGGGCGATGGGCTGGACACTGGCCGACTCCGGCGGCCGGCTGGGGGAGAACGGCCTGGAGTTGCTCGTCGCTGCGGCGCTGCCGCCCGAAGCCGTGGCCAGCGGCCCGCGGGTAGGGGTGTCGGTGGCGCACCTGCGTCCGTGGCGGTTCTGGGTCGCTGGCGATCCCACCGTGTCCAGCTACCGGCGCAGTCCGCGGGCTGTGGACGACCATCGCGCCTGGTGAGCGAGTTCCGGCATCCGGACGACCGCGCTGCGGGTTCGGCCCGCCGGGGAGGATTGACGCGCAAACGCAAGGCGAGGGCCGGACCAAGTATGAGTTGGTCCGGCCCTCAAGTTGTCCAGGGTGAACGACACCTGAACTCGGTCAGCCCGCCTGATCCGCCTGCCCGTCCCGGCAGGACGCCGACAGAGTCTCCTCGTCGGCAATGGACCTCGATTGCTGTCCGACCGCGTCCCGACTGCTCCCCTTTCGGTTCGCTGCCGCGATCGCGTACGGACAGTTCTACTCCCACCCGCGGGGGTCCGCAAGGGGTTCTCGAGAAGAATTCCGCAATCCCCGGCGTGTCGCGACAGGGTGGGGGCGTCCGGTGTGGCAGGGTGCCGTCCCTGTGTTGTCCGGAAAGGCATCGACCGGACCATCTCATACCTGGTCCGGTCGTGTTCCCTTTCTAGCGGGCACTCGCCCGGCAGCCGTGCAGCGACACGCCAGCGGCGCAGAATCGCCTGTCCGCAGCACTCCCGTCCGGGGGTTCGGGAATCCTCGTCAGACCCCTTCCGAGGTCCCCGATCCCGGGTAGGGTGGCTCTACCGGGCCGGCCAACGGGGGCCGGCTGTTCCAGTCGGATCGAGGTATCACATGACTGATCAGAACGCAGGCGAGACGCTCGCAAACTCCGTGGACACCACCGTGACTGTGCGCCGGTCGGTGTCCC
>JAEZGC010000054.1 GCA_023437345.1 Actinomycetes bacterium | reverse complement strand
TGAAGGAGCCGCCGGACCACACCGCGGAGTTCAGCGACGCGATCTTGTTGTCGCCGACCGGGATGACCGAGCCGAAGTACTCCTGGAAAAGCTCCGGGTGCTCCTTCAGGCCGGTGTCGGTGTCGAGGAAGAAGACGCCCTGGCGCTCCAGTTCCTCGTTGATCTTGTGGTAGACCACCTCGGACTCGTACTGCGCGGCGACGCCGGCGACGAGCCGCATCTTCTCGGCCTCGGGGATGCCGAGCCGGTCGTAGGTGCGCTTGATGTCGTCGGGCAGGTCCTCCCAGGTGTTGGCCTGCTTCTCGGTGGACCTCACGAAGTACTTGATGTTCTCGAAGTCGATCTCGCCAAGGTCGGCGCCCCAGACCGGCATCGGCTTGCGCTCGAACAGCCGCAGCCCCTTCAGCCGGGTCTGCAGCATCCACTCCGGCTCGTTCTTCAGCGCCGAGATGTTGCGGACCACGTCCTCGTTGAGCCCGCGCTGCGCGGTGGCCCCCGCGGTGTCGTCGTCGCGCCAGCCGTACTGGTAGCTGCCGAGCGCCTCCAGGTGCTCTTCCTGGGTTGCACCCAGGCCGGGCGCGGCGGGCATCGTCGAGGTCATCGGGTGGCCTTTCCTTGGGTAGTCGTGTTCCGCACCACTGGGTGCGGGACGTGAGTGGTGCACACGCCGTCGCCGTGGGCGATGGTGGCGAGCCGCTGCACGTGGGAGTCCAGCAGCTGGGCAAAGGCCCGGGTCTCTGCCTCGCACAGCTCGGGGAACTCGGCCGCCACATGGGCGACCGGGCAATGGTACTGACACAGCTGGACGCCGCTGCGAACCGGCTGCAGCGACGCCACGAAGCCGTTGGCGGTCAACGCCTCCACCAACGCCTCGGCGGGGGTGTCGTATTCCCCGGCGACGGTGTCGAACCTTGTCCGTACCCGGTCGGCGACCTGCTCGGCGAACTCGGACACGGCCTCCGGGCCGGCGACCCGCTGCAGGTAGCGGAGCGCCTTGATCGCGAGCTCGTCGTAGGCCTGGTAGAACTCGGCCCGGCCGGCATCGGTCAGCGAGAACACCCGGGCCGGGCGGCCGCGGCCACGCGGACCGTAGACCCGCTGCTCGCGAGCTGTGAGGTGGCCCATGCTGATCAGCACGGTCAGGTGACGCCGGACCGCCGCCGGGGTGAGGTTCAGCCGCTTGGCTAGGTCATTGGCAGTCGAGGGTCCATACTGCAGAATGCTGCGCGAGACCCGGGACCGGGTAGATGCATCCGACTCGATCTGGGCGGGGTCTATCGACTCACCAACCAGAGGAGCGGGAGCACTCGCAGCAGTTTTCACAACACCATTCTGCCTTATTGTCACCGACGCTCAAGCCGGGAATCCCACGACAGCGGACGTTTGTGACAACTACGACAGCCCGTCGTAGGCTGCCCTAGGTGGTTCCGCCTCAGCGTGGAGCGGGCCACCGCCCGAAAAAACCGCAGATGAAAACGCCAGAAGGACGACATCGTGACAACCGAATCGAGAGATTCCCAGCCAGCGCCCCGGCGCACCCGGCAGCGGGTGCGTTCCGCCCTCTACCTCGTCTTCGGGCTCGCCGCCCTGACCCTCACCGCCTGCACTGCCGCGGGCACCGGTGACGAGCCGCAGCACACCGGGGGGCACACCAGCGAGTTCGACCTGCCGCTGCCTGACCTCCACGCGGTGAGCTTCGGCCCGATCAGCGGCTGGTACCTGCTCCTGCTGGGCATGGTCATCTGCCTGGGTGGCTTCGGCTTCGGGCTCTACAGCTACATGAAGCTGAAGGACCTGCCGGTCCACCAGTCGATGCGCGAGGTTTCCGAGCTCATCTACGAGACCTGCAAGGCGTACCTCCTTCAGCAGGGCAAGTTCCTGCTCCTGCTGTTCGCCTTCATCGGCGCTGTGATCTTCGCCTACTTCGGCTTCCTCAACACCACCGGCGGCTGGGGCCGGGTCGTCATCGTCCTGCTGTTCGCCATCATCGGCATGGCCGGGTCGTACGGGATCGCCTGGTACGGCATCCGGCTGAACACCTTCGCCAACAGCCGCACCGCGTTCGCCGCCCTCGAGGGCAAGCCGTACGCGGTGCACAACATTCCGATGCGCTCCGGCATGAGCGTCGGCATGGTGCTGATCTCGACCGAGCTCATCATGATGCTCGCGATCATGATGTTCCTTCCGGGCAGCATCGCGACCGCCTGCTTCCTCGGCTTCGCCATCGGCGAGTCGCTGGGCGCCTCGGCGCTGCGGATCGCCGGCGGCATCTTCACCAAGATCGCCGACATCGGCTCCGACCTGATGAAGATCGTCTTCAAGATCGGCGAGGACGACCCGCGCAACCCGGGCACCATCGCCGACTGCACCGGCGACAACGCCGGCGACTCGGTGGGCCCGTCCGCTGACGGCTTCGAGACCTACGGCGTCACCGGTGTCGCGCTGATCACCTTCATCCTGCTCGGCGTCGGCGCCGGGCTGGACGAGGCGGCCCGGGGCGCCCTGCAGGCGAACTTCCTGGTCTGGATCTTCTTCATCCGCGCGATCATGCTGATCGCCTCTGCGCTGTCCTACTTCGGCAACGCCGCCTGGGCCAAGGCCAAGTTCGGCGACGCCGAGCACATGGAGTTCGAGACCCCGCTGACCTCGCTGGTCTGGCTCACCTCGTTCGTCTCGATCGCGCTGACCTTCCTGATCTCGTGGCTGATGATCCCGAACATCGCGGGCAACACGAACCTGTGGTGGCAGCTCTCGCTGATCATCTCGTTCGGCACCCTGGCCGGCGCGGTCATCCCCGAACTGGTCAAGGTGTTCACCGGCGTCAAGGCAAAGCACACCGAGGAGGTTGTGAAGTCGGCCAAGGAGGGCGGGGCGTCGCTCGACATTCTCTCCGGCCTGGTGGCGGGCAACTTCTCGGCCTACTGGCTGGGTGTGGCGATCGTCGCCCTGATGGCCGGCGCCTACGGCGTCTCGACCATGATCCCCGCCATCGACCCGACCAACCTCGCCGCCGGCGGCATCATGCTGGCGCCGGGCGTGTTCGCCCTCGGCCTTGTCGCCTTCGGCTTCCTCGGGATGGGTCCGGTGACCATCGCGGTCGACTCCTACGGCCCGGTCACCGACAACGCCCAGAGCGTGTACGAGCTGTCCCAGATCGAGTCGATCCCCGGCATCGAGGATGACCTGAAGGCCAACTACGGCGTCACCCCGAACTTCGAGCGGGCCAAGTACCTGCTCGAGGCCAACGACGGCGCCGGCAACACCTTCAAGGCGACCGCCAAGCCCGTGCTGATCGGGACCGCGGCGGTCGGCGCCACGACGATGATCTTCTCGATCATCATGGGCCTGACCAACGGGCTGACCACCGGCATCGACAACCTCTCGCTGCTGCACGTCCCGTTCCTGCTGGGCCTGATCACCGGCGGCGCGATCATCTACTGGTTCACCGGCGCCTCGATGCAGGCGGTCACCACAGGTGCCTTCCGCGCGGTGGAGTTCATCAAGGAGAACATCGACCTTGAGAACTCGACGAAGGCCTCGGTGAAGGATTCCCGCCGCGTGGTGGAGATCTGCACCCAGTACGCCCAGAAGGGGATGTTCAACATCTTCCTCGGGATCTTCTTCGCCACCTTGGCGTTCGCCTTCGTGGAGCCGTACTTCTTCATCGGCTACCTGATCTCGATCGCCATCTTCGGGCTCTACCAGGCCATCTTCATGGCCAACGCCGGTGGCGCCTGGGACAACGCGAAGAAGATAGTGGAGGTCGACCTGCAGGCCAAGGGCACCGACCTGCACGACGCCTCGATCGTGGGCGACACCGTGGGCGACCCGTTCAAGGACACCTCCAGCGTCGCGCTGAACCCGGTGATCAAGTTCACCACCCTGTTCGGCATGCTGGCCATCGAGTTGTCGATCATCATCAACAACCCGGGCATCAACGCCGTCCTGGCCGTGGCCTTCGGACTGGCCAGCGCCTACATGGTGTGGCGCTCGTTCTACGCGATGCGGATCGACCAGCCGATGCTCACCAAGGACGACTTCGTCGCCCTCGACACCAACCCGCGGCCCGAGCTCGCCCCGACCACCGAGGACGCCATCGCGTCCCCGCTCCGGCAGGGCTGATCCC
>JAEZGC010000346.1 GCA_023437345.1 Actinomycetes bacterium | reverse complement strand
ACCCCGGTCTGGCCCGTTCGCGCGGCAGGCCTCGGCCTGGCCGTCATCCTCGCGGGCTGCTCCGCACAGCCGGTGAGCGCCCCGTCTGTGTCACCGACCCCGTCGGTCCCGGCCACGGCGTCGCCCGACCCGTCGCCGGCCACCCCCAGCCAGAGCCCGAGCGAGCTGTCAGGCCCCGGTGAGCCGCAGGTTCTGGCGTCCAGGCTCGACGTGCCCTGGGACCTGGCCGTCCTGCCCGACGGCAGCGCGCTGGTCACGCTGCGCGACAGCGCCGAGGTGCTGCGGATCGAGCCGGGCACGGACCCCCAGGTGGTCGGCACCGTGGAATCGGCGGCGCCGTCGGGGGAGGGTGGCCTGCTCGGCATAGCGCTGTCGCCCGACTTCGCCTCCGACGGGCTCGTCTACCTCTACGCCAGCGCCGAGCGGGACAACCGGGTGCTGCGCTATCGCTACGCCGACGACAGCCTGACCGATCCGCAGGTGGTCCTGGACGGGATCCCGCGCTCGTCGAACCACAACGGCGGCCGGCTCCGGTTCGGGCCCGACGGCCTGCTGTTCGTAGGCACCGGGGATGCCGGCACCGCAGGTGACGCGCAGGACCGGGCGAACCTTGCCGGCAAGATCCTGCGGATCACGGCGGACGGGGAGCCGGCCGCGGGCAACCCGTTCGGAAACGAGGTGTGGTCCTACGGCCATCGCAACGTGCAGGGCTTCGGGTGGGACGCCGAGGGGCGGATGTTCGCCAGTGAGTTCGGCAGCAACCGGCTCGACGAGCTGAACCTGATCACGCCGGGGGCCAACTACGGCTGGCCCGACGCCGAAGGCCCGTCCGACAACCCCGACTTCACCGACCCGCTGCTCACCTGGCCGACCAGCGAAGCCTCACCGAGCGGGATCGCTGTGACGCCGGCCGGCGAGGTGTTCGTCGCCTCGCTGCGGGGCGAGCGGCTGTGGCGCAGCGTGTGGGACGGGGACGGGATGGCCGAGCCGGAGGTCTGGTTCGACGGCGTCGGCCGGCTGCGGGCTGTCGAGCTCGTCGGCGACCAGCTCTGGCTGCTGACCAACAACACCGCCCGCGGCAACCCGGGCGCCGACGACGACCGGCTGCTCGTCATCCGGGCCCGCTGACCGCTCGGGGGCCGGGGTCAGCGCAGCGGGTGGGTGTGCCAGATCCGCTGCAGGTAGTCGACCATCGAACGGTCCGACGAGAAGAACCCGGTCCGCGCGACGTTCAGGATCGCTGAACGGGTCCACGCGTCCCGGTCGGCGTAGGCGGCGTCCACCCGGGCCTGGGCGTCCAGGTACGACTGGTAGTCGGCAAGGGCAAGGAAGCGGTCGTCGTAGAGCAGGTTGGACACCAGCGGCTCGAAGCTCCTCGGGTCGCCGCCTGAGAAGTGGCCCGACGCGATCAGGTCGAGGGCCGCCTTCAGCTGCGGGTTCGACGCGTAGTACTCCTGGGGCCGGTAGCCCTTCTGCTGCAGGGCCGCGACCTCGGGTTCGGAGAGCCCGAACAGGAAGAAGTGGTCGTCGCCCACCAACCGGCGGATCTCGACGTTGGCACCGTCGTCGGTGCCGATGGTCAGCGCGCCGTTCAGCGCGAACTTCATGTTGCCGGTGCCGGACGCCTCCTTGCCGGCCAGCGAGATCTGCTCGGACAGGTCGGCGGCCGGGATCAGCTTCTCAGCGAGGGTGACGTTGTAGTTGGCCGGGAAGGCGACCCGCAGCACGCCGTCCAGCAACGGGTCCTTGTTCACCACGGTCGCCACCGCGTTGATCAGCCGGATCGTCTCCTTGGCGATCCGGTACCCCGGAGCGGCCTTGGCCCCGAAGATGAAGGTCCGCGGGGTGACGTCACCCACCGCCACCTTGCCGGAGAGAACCTGCTCGTACAGGGTGACGATGTGGAGCAGCTTGAGGCTCTGGCGCTTGTACTCGTGCAGCCGCTTCACCATCACGTCGAGGATGTGGCCGTTCGACAGGTCGATCCCGTCGCGGGCCCGCAGCTGGTCGTAGAGCCGCTGCTTGTTGAGCTCCTTGACCTTCGCGAACTGCTCGCGGAAGCTCGGGTCCTCGGCGTAGGGCTCGAGCTCCTCCAGCCGCTGCAGGTCGGTCAGCCAGCCGACCCCGATCGCCTCGGTGATCAGCTCGGACAGCGCGGGGTTGGCCAGTCTGATGAAGCGCCGCGGCGTGACCCCGTTGGTGACATTGGTGAACTTGTCAGGCCAGTGGGCTGAGAAGTCGGGCAGCACCTTGTCCCGCAGCAGCTGGGAGTGCAGTTCGGCGACGCCGTTCACCTTGCTGCCGGCCACGGTGGCAAGGAACGCCATCCTCACCTCGCGCTGGGGATAGTCGCCGATGATCGACATCCGCCGCACCCGCAACTCGTCACCGGGGTGGGCGGCCCTGACCTCGGCCAGGAACTCCTCGTTGATCCGGTAGATGATCTCAAGGTGGCGCGGCAGGAGCCTGCCGAGCAGGTCGGTCGACCACACCTCGAGGGCCTCGGGCAGCAGGGTGTGGCAGGTGTAGGCGAAGCACTTCTTCGTGATCTGCCAGGCGTCGTCCCATTCGAGCTTGCGCTCGTCGACCAGGATGCGCATCAGTTCCGGGACACCGATCACCGGATGGGTGTCGTTGAGCTGGAAGATCACCCGGTCGGGCAGGGTGTGGATGTCATCGGCCTCCACCATCCGCTCGATGAAGTCGCGCAGCGAGCAGGCCACGAAGAAGTACTGCTGCTGCAGCCGCAGTTCCTTGCCCTGGGGGGTCGAGTCCTCCGGGTACAGCACCTTGGTGATGTTCTCGGCGAAGGTCTGCGCCCGGACCGCCTCGGCGTAGTCACCGGCGTTGAAGATCTCAAGGTCGAAAGCCTTGGTGGCCTGGGCGCTCCACAGCCGCAGCGTGTTCACCCGGCCGTTGAGGTAGCCCGGGACCATGTAGACATACGGAACGCCCAGCACGTTCCAGGCCGGCACCCACCGGGTGCGCTCAACGCCGTCGGTGTCGGTGTAGCGCTCGGTATGGCCGCCGAAGTTGACCTGGATCGCCGACTCGGGGTGGGGGAATTCCCAAGGGCTGCCCAGCGCCAGCCAGGTGTCGGGCTGTTCGACCTGGCTGCCGTCGACGAAGGTCTGGCGGAAGATGCCGTACTCGTAGCGGATGCCGTAGCCGACGCACGGCACGCTCATGGTGGCGAGCGAGTCGATGAAGCAGGCGGCCAGCCGGCCCAGGCCGCCGTTGCCCAGGCCGGGCTCGACCTCCTGTGCGCGCAGCGTCTCAAGGTCAAGGCCGCAGGCGGTCATCGCCTGCGAGGCGATGTCCTCCAGATCAGTGGCCAGCAGCGCGTTGTCCAGCTGGCGGCCCAGCAGGTACTCCGCCGACAGGTAGCCGACCGCCTTCGTTCCGGTCTCGCGGGCCCGCCTGATGGTCTCCAGCCAGCGCGCCATCAGGTAGCCGCGGACCGTCCTGGCCAGCGCCAGGTACTGGTCGTTGACTGTGGAACGCGACAGCGGGACGCCCTGGCCGGTGTTCAACTCGCGGAGGAACTCGCGGACGAAGCCGTCCACGGAGTGCGGCGGGGCGGTCACCGGGGCGAGCGCGACCGGGTGGGTCGGCTGGAAGACGGGCCCCAGCCGGTGCGCTCCCGTGGTCGGGGACTCGTCGGCCGGGGACGGCGCTTCCGGCAGGACGGTGTCGAGCTCGGAGTAATCGGTCACTCGCGACAATGTAACGGTTCACATCTGCAGCACGTAATCATCTTGCTCCGCGCAAGGGCCGCCGGGTCCGCGATGGCGTCTGCTCAGGGCGGTCTCACGCCTTGTCAGCGGCGTTCACCAGCGGGGCCGGTCGAGGGTGACCAGCAGGTCCTCGTGCAGCTGGAACCACACCGAATGGTAGGAGTCGGTACGGTCGGTCACCGCTGCGGTGTCGCCGGCCAGCGCGCGGTGCAGGGCGGCGGCCAGCCGGTAGCCGTACGGAGCGAACCTGGTGAGCACCGCCGCAAGGTCGCGGCACACCCGCTGCCCCTGCTCGTCGAGCGCGACCAGCCGGCGCAGCACCTGGTCGTCGTAGCGGTCGTCGCTGTGATCGTTGAGCTGCGAGCCGAGGTCGTGGCGGACCTGCCAGGCGGTGCAGGTCTGCAGCAGTTCGGGGTTGAGGGCGAGGAAGTCGTCGTAGCAGCGCTCCACCGC
>JAEZGC010000344.1 GCA_023437345.1 Actinomycetes bacterium | reverse complement strand
GGCCCGGGCCATCGGCCCGGGCTTCGTTGTTGGTTGTGCCAGGAGGTCTGGTCGGGCTGGATGTGGTGGCTGGACAGGACCCGGGGATGAGCCACCCGACGACGCCCATGTGCCAGCGCCGCCGCCGTCCGCCCCGCACGAGCGGGGATGACAGCAACCTCACCAAGTGTGAGTTGCAGCACGCCTTTACTAACAGTTACGATGAAAATGTTAGTAAGGAGCGGAGTTGCCAACACTTGCTGTACCCGCCACGCGGCGTGATGAGCCGCGTACGTGGACATCACAGTACGCGGTCGACCCGCTCGCGCCGTACGGCCGTCCCGTCACCGTGGAGTACCAGTCGACAATCCCGGCGTCCATCGCCGACTGGCAGCCGGCGCTCCCAGCCGGGCTGGCCGCCGACGTCACCGAGGCGGAGGCCGCTCTCGCGACATTCGACCAGTACGCGTTCCGCGTGCTCGGCGCCGACAGCCCCACCCTCGGCCCGATGTCCAGCATCCTGCTCCGCACCGAGTCGGCGTCCAGCTCCCAGATCGAACACCTGAGCGCCGACGCCGACGACCTGGCGCTCGCCGAACTCGACGAAGCCGACCTGGACGGCACTCGGGGCCGGAACGCCCGGATGGTCGTGGCGAACGTTCGCGCCATGGAGGCAGCGCTGCGTCTCGCCAACCGCCTCGACGCTGACGCGATTTGCCAGATGCACTCGGAACTGATGGAGGAGCAGCCCCAGCTGTGGAACTGGGCAGGGCGCTACCGGCGCAGCGTGGTCTGGATCGGGCGCAGCGCACGCGACGGCGGCAACCCGGCCAACGCCGTCCACGTCGCGCCACAACCCGAGCTCATCGGTGACGCGATGGAGGACCTGGGTGCCTTCCTGCGACGCAGCGACCTGCCGGCGGTTGCCCAGGCGGCAGCCGCGCACGCCCAGTTCGAGACGATCCACCCCTTCGTCGACGGCAACGGCCGCACCGGCCGCGCTCTGGTCCACGCCATCCTGCGTGGCAAGGGGGTGCTGCGGTCGACGACCGCACCCATCTCGGCCGGCCTGCTGCGGGACACGGAAGGCTACTTCGCGGCGCTGACCGCGTTCCGGGCCGGCGACGCCGGACCGATCGTCGACGCTTTCGCGAGGGCCTCGCTGTACGCGGTCCGTTCCGGCGCGCGACTGGTCGATGACCTGGCCGGCCACATGAAGACCGCCGAGCGGAACCTGTCCGGCCTACGGTCCAACGCGGCTGCGTGGCGTGTGCTCCCACGCCTGGTGTCGAACCCGATCCTCAACGCTCCGCTGCTCACCAGGAAGCTCGGCATGAACGACATGGCCGCGCAACGTGCGCTTGGCCAACTCGTGGATGCCGGTGTGCTGGTCGAACGGACCGGGAAGAAGCGGAACCGGATCTACGCCCACACGGGCATCCTTGCCACGCTTGACGAGTATGCGGCGGACCTGCGCCGCACCTGACGGGGCCTGGGTCGCCCCACGGTTCGCGGCGCCACCTCACCCGAAGGCGAGATCTTCCTGTCGGGGCTACTGGAGCCCGGCGGCGGTCCGCGCCTCAGCTTCGATCCGGGCGACATGTGCCGCCCACCCCTCGCGGCCGCGCGGGGTCACGTTCTGGTCGCCGGGGTACATCCCGGCGCGGCCGTCGATGGCCTCGCGGACGATGTCGGCCTGGCCGGTGTGGCGGGCGGTCTCCTGCATCACTTCGACCAGGATCAGACCAAGGGTTACGTGGCGGCGCTCGGCCGGCCACCACGACACCTCGCCCGGAGTGGCCAGGTCGAGCTCGGCGATCGTCTGGTCACTCATCCGTGCTGAATGGTGGTGGAGGTCGAGCACGCTCTGCCGGGATTCGGTGGCCGGAACCCACAGGTCGGCGTCAGGTTCGGCGCCTTCGGCGAACCACGGTTGATCCCAGCCGGGGTCACGTCCGAACACCTCGGTGAAGTAGCCCAGCTGGACGCTGGCGACATGCTTGACCAGGCCCAGGAGGTTCGTTCCGGTCGGGGTCATCGGGCGGCGCACCTGGTACTCGTCGAGCCCGTCCAGTGTCCGCAGCAGGTCGTAGCGCAGCCCCTGCAGGCGGGACAGCAGGCTCGCCTTGATTTCGTCCATGGCCCCACTATCCCTCGACCCGGCCGCTCGCGCGGGCCGCGGCGCGCTCCTTGTGGCATGTGCAGCTACCACACCGTCCGCGTCAGGACCGCCCCAGCACTGGCAGAGCGCACGCTCTGGCCTCTGCGGCATCTGGGCGGTCGAAGATGCCAGCAATCTGGGCGCCTCGGGCGGGCATGATGGTGCGGTGATCACCATTGAGGACCTCGTGGGAGCGGTGGACCAGGAGTTTGCTGTCCGCCCCCGGGAGTTGGCGGTGTGGCCCGACCCTCATGACGGTCTTCTGCCCGCGGACGAGGAGTACTCGCGCGCAACGAATCCCGAACGGTGGCGGATTCTGGGGGCGCGCGTGGACGCGTGGATTGCTGCCCTGGCGGCGGCTGGGCTTGCCACAGTTGAGCAGATCGCTGTTGACGACATCCGGTGGGAGGAGTCTCCATACACTCGCATGTCGTCAGCGCTGCGCGTGATCCCCTTCGCCAGGGGTGCACGTCCGATGGTCGTCGCCCGGAGCCAGATCGGTGACGTGCCAGAGACCGGCATCACCCTGGGGTGGGGTGATCCCGCCGTTCCCGTCGGGCTGTTCCCTGACTGCGGCTGCGATGCCTGCGACAACGGGGCCCAGCTCGACCTTGATGCGGTCGATAACCGGCTCTCAAGCATCGTGTCCGGCCGATACCGGCGGCTGACCCAGGGCGACCGCCAGATCACAGCAGAGGCTGGCTACGGGTGGAGCGCCACCGGCGAGTGGAAGGCCGGCGAGGTTCACGCCGTCCTTGCCGACCCGACCGGCTGGCACGAGCTGTCCGGAGCCTCCTGGCTCGCCTGACCGTGGAGCCAGAACACAGGGCAGATGCGCGCGTCCGCACGGCCGGTGAGGGCGGCGCGCCGTCGACCAGCCTCACCACGGGTGAGGGCAGGGCTCCGGCTGCCGCGGAGGGTCTGGCGCACGCGGCCCCGCTGGCCGCATGGTTGTGGCATGTCGCAGGGGGAATGGTCGATCATCGACCGGATGCCGACGCCGCAGGAGCACCGCCGGCTTGCCGAGGCGGTCGGCTGGGCGGAGTCCTTCGACTGGCAGTCCATGCCGGACTCGCTGGCCGGATCGGTGGCTGGCGTGGTGGCCGAGCGGAACGGCGAGGTGGTCGGGATGGGCAGGCTGGTGGGCGACGGCGTCCTCTACTTCTACATCCAGGACGTCGCCGTGCTGCCGGAGCTGCAGGGACAGGGCCTGGGCAGGGCGTTGCTGGACCGGTTGCTGCACCACGTCCGGCGGATGGCGCCCGCCAACGCGTTCGTCGGGCTGTTCGCGACCCCGGAGGCCGTCGCGTTGTACGCCAGTCGCGGCTTCACCGCCGGCGACCTTCAGGGCATGTTCCGGGTCCTGACGCCACCCGGCAGCTCAGAGCCCACCTGAGCGGAGGCGGGTCCACCTGCCGGGGTGGGTGTCCCTGGGTCGGCAGCGTCAGACCAGGCCGCTCACGATCAGCCCGGTGCCGAGCGCGGCCACGACGACGTTGCCCGCCACGGCGGTCAGCTGGCGGGCTCGCGGCGTCGTCCGTCCGCCCAACAGGCCGCCGAGCGCGATGACGAGCAATTGCCAGGCGATCGAGGACGCGCCCACACCTGCCACGAAGAGGCCTGCCGCGGCCGGCTGCCGAAGCAGGTCGGAGAGCCCGACTGCGATCGCCGCGAAGTAGACAAGGGTGGCGGGGTTGATCGCGGTCAGCCCCAGGAAGAGCAGGAAGAGTCGCCCGCCGCCCCCGGTGGGCGGTGCGGCTGGCTCGGCCAGGGACGGACGGGCGCGCCACAGCCCATACCCAGCGACGCCGAGCAGGGCGACCCCGCCGACGACGGCGGGCCAGCGTCCCCAGCCATCGATCACGGGCGCAGCGACGGCCCCCAGCGTGACCGCGAGCGCGCTGTAGGTGGTGTCCACCAGGCCGACTGCAAGACCGGCCGGCCAGGCGCGCGCGAAGCCGCGGGCAACCCCTTCGCCGAGCAGCAGGACGGCGATCGCACCGAGCGGCATCGCTACCGCAAGGCCCGCCACCACGCCGCCGCCGAAAGCCGCCCACAACTCCACGGCAGACACGGTGGCACACCTGGCGCCCTCGCCGGTGGCG
>JAEZGC010000338.1 GCA_023437345.1 Actinomycetes bacterium | reverse complement strand
GGGATGACTACCGAGATGGGCGCCATCGCCGACCTGCTGGACCGAACGCAGGAGGAGGACAGCCCGCTCACCGTCCAGATCGCACGGGTCTCGCGGCTGCTCGGCGTCATCGTGATCGTCATCGCGGTGGTCGTGATGGCGGCGCTCGCGCTGCTCAACGGTGTGTCGGGCGCCGACGACGCGATCCACATCCTGCTGCTCGGGGTGTCGCTCGCTGTCGCGGCCGTGCCGGAAGGGCTGCCTGCCATCTTGACCATCGTGCTGGCCCTCGGCGTCCAGCGGCTGGCCCGGCGCAACGCGGTGGTGAAGGAACTGCACGCCGTCGAAACCCTCGGCTCGGCGTCAGTGATCTGCTCGGACAAGACCGGCACGCTGACCAAGAACGAGATGACCATCGAGCAGATCCGGACCGCGTCCGGCACCGCTGAGGTGTCGGGGGTCGGGTACATCCCCGATGGTGCCGTCACCGCGGCAGGGTCGACCGACGAGGACGCGCTGCGCACCGAGGTGCTGATGCTG
Organism: Actinomycetes bacterium; assembly: GCA_023437345.1. Classification (GTDB taxonomy): domain Bacteria; phylum Actinomycetota; class Actinomycetes; order Propionibacteriales; family Propionibacteriaceae; genus Propionicimonas. Next base: position 8,443 of record JAEZGC010000338.1, on the reverse strand, counting down.
CTCACCGCCGGCTCCCGCGCCAACGACGCACAGCTCTCCGAGCGGGACGGCGCCTGGCAGATCCAGGGCGACCCCACCGAGGCCGCCTTCCTGGTGGCGGCCCGCAAGCTGGCGGGGGTCGACGAGCGGGTCGGGCGCTACCAGCGGGCCGGCGAGGTGCCGTTCACCTCCGAGCGCAAGATGATGTCGACCCTCGACGTGCGCGACGACGGGAGCCGGGTGCTGATGGCGAAGGGTGCCCCCGACGTCCTGCTGGAGCGGTGCACCCACCTGCAGGTCGGCTCGCAGGCCCGGCCGATCGGCGAGGCCGACCGGGCCGCGGCGCTGGCCGATGTGGCGGCGCTGTCGTCGCAGGCCTTCCGCACCCTGGGGGTCGCCTACCGACTGGTGGAGGAGGACCCACCCGACGAACTCGACGACTCGGTGGAGCAGGGGCTGGTCTACCTCGGCGTGGTGGGGATCATCGACCCGCCGCGCGACGAGGCGCGGGCCGCGGTGGCCGACGCCCGCCGCGCCGGGATCCGCACCGTGATGATCACCGGGGACCACCCGCTGACCGCCGCCCGGATCGCTGCCGACCTCGGGATCGCCCGGCCCGGCGAGGAGGCGGTGACCGGTGCTCAGCTGTCGGGCACCGGCGACGAGGACCTGATCGGGCTGGCGGAGACGACCAACGTCTACGCCCGGGTCGCTCCCGAGCACAAGCTACGGATCGTCGACGCGCTGCAGGCCCGCGGCCAGATAGTGGCGATGACCGGCGACGGGGTCAACGACGCCCCGGCGTTGAAGACCGCCGACATCGGCGTCGCGATGGGCATCACCGGCACCGAGGTGACCAAGCAGGCGTCCCGGATGATCCTTGCCGACGACAACTTCGCGACCATAGTCGCCGCCGTCCGGCAGGGCCGGGTCATCTTCGACAACATCCAGAAGTTCCTGAGGTTCCTGCTCAGCTCGAACATGGGTGAGGTGGCGACAGTCTTCTTCGGCGTCGTGCTGGCGGGGGTGATCGGGCTCGACCAGGGCGGTGGCGAGCTGGTGGTCCCGCTGCTGGCCACCCAGATCCTGTGGATCAACCTCGTCACCGATACCGCGCCGGCGCTGGCGATGGGCATCGACCCGGAGATCGACGACGTGATGGCACGGCCGCCGCGGCCGATGGCGGAGCGGGTGATCGACACCAGGATGTGGGGGACCATCCTGCTGACCGGGGCGGTGATGGGCGCGGTCACCCTGTTCACTCTCGACCTGTTCCTGCCCGGCGGCCTGGTGGCGGGGTCTGACTCGCTCGAGGTGGCCCGGACGGCGGCCTTCACCACCCTGGTGCTCGCGCAGCTGTTCAACGCCTTCAACGCGCGCTCGGAGACCACCACGGCGTTCGCCAGGGTGTTCTCCAATCCGTGGCTGTGGGCCGCGGTCGGCCTGACCGCGGTGCTGCAGGTGCTCGTGGTCAGCGTGCCGTTCCTCCAGACCGCGTTCGGCACGGCCGCCCTGGCACCCGTCCACTGGCTGGCCTGCCTCGCGCTGGCGTCGGTGGTGCTGTGGGTGGAGGAGGTGCGCAAGCTCGTGCTGCGGTCCCGCGACGCACGGGCCTAAGCTCGTGTGTATGCCGATCCTCGAAAGCTACGCCGCCAGTCCCTACCGCTATGACGCGATGCCGTACCGCCGGGTCGGCCGGTCCGGGCTGCACCTGCCGGCGATCTCGTTGGGGCTGTGGCACAACTTCGGCGATGACACCCCGCTGCAGCGCCAGCGCGACATCCTGCGGCGGGCCTTCGACCTGGGGATCACGCACTTCGACCTGGCCAACAACTACGGCCCGCCGTACGGCTCGGCCGAGATCAACGCCGGACGGATCCTGGCCGAGGACTTCGCAAGCCACCGCGAGGAACTCCTCATCTCGACGAAGGCCGGCTGGGACATGTGGCCGGGGCCGTACGGCAACCTGGGTTCCCGCAAGTACCTGCTGGACTCCCTCGACCAGTCCCTGCGCCGGCTCCGGCTCGACCACGTCGACATCTTCTACCACCACCGCTTCGACCCGGACACCCCGCTGGAGGAGACCATGGGGGCGCTGGACGCCGCCGTCCGCTCCGGCAAGGCGCGCTACGTCGGGATCTCGTCCTACTCGGCAGAACGCACCCGTGAGGCGGTGGCCATCCTGCGCCACCTCGGGACCCCGCTGCTGATCCACCAGCCGAGCTACTCGATGCTCAACCGGTGGATCGAGGAGGAGCTGCTCGACGTCCTCGGCGAGGAGGGCATCGGGTGCATCGGCTTCTCTCCGCTGGCCCAGGGCATGCTCACCTCGAAGTACCTCGACGGCGTTCCTGAGGGCTCCCGCGCCACCCAGGGCAAGTCGCTGGACAGCTCGATGCTCAACGAGCAGACGCTGGCCCATGTCCGGGCGCTGAACGACCTGGCCGCCCAGCGTGGCCAGTCGCTGGCGCAACTGGCGATCGCCTGGGTGCTGCGCGACCCGCGGGTGACCTCAGCGCTGGTCGGTGCGTCAAGCGTCGCCCAACTCGAGGACACGGTCGCCGCGTTGCAGCGGGCCGACTTCACAGCTGACGAACTGGCCGCCATCGACGCGCACGCCGTCGATGCCGGCATCAACCTGTGGCGGGGGCCCAGCACCGCGTAGCCGGCTACCGCGGCACGACGCCGTGCCAGATCGATGTCTGGACCGCGTTCCAGTTGGCGAAGCCGACGGCCAGCCCGAACACCCAGCGCCGCTGCGTCCGGCTGAGCGGGACCAGCGCCAGCAGCGCGAGGCTCCACGGCAGGTACCACGGGTGCAGCGCCTGGCCGAGCACCGCCACCGCCAGCGACCCCCACGCGACAGCAGCCAACGGGCGGTCGGCGAACCGCGCCACGATCCAGGCCAGCACCACCACCAGCACGCCGCTCCCGACCAGGCCTGCCAGGCGCAGGACCGCCTCGGCGTCCCCGCCGGCCTGGCCGGCCAGCCATGCCAGCGCCTTCGACACCAGGGCGAGCGGGGCGGGCGTGGGCGCCCTGCCCATCAGGTCGAGGCCACCCACCCAGCCGAACCCCAGGCCCGAGGCGAGGCAGATCGCGGCGAAGCTGCCCAGCGTGACCCCGGTGGCGACCGCCGTCCGGCTGCCCAGCAGCCACAGCCGCCGCCCGGGCGGCAGCGCGGCGAGCCGTGCGGCGACCGGCAGCCCCGCGACCGCCACCACGGCGAGCCCACCCTGCTGCTTCAACGCCATGGCGACCCCGACCAGCGCCGGGGCGACCAGCAGGCTCACCACTGTGGTCGGGTGCCGCAGCACCAGCAGGATCGCGAGCAGGGTCACCGCCACCATCGGGGCGTCGTTGTGGGCCCCGCCCACGAAGTGCAGCACCAGCAGCGGGTTCAGCAGACCGAGCCACAACGCACCACGACGGGGCCGGCCGACGGCGTCGGCGAGCCGGGGCAGCGCCCAGGCCATCACCGCCAGCGAGGCGACCACCGGCAGCCGCATGGCGACCACCGACCACCACGGGTGGCCGCCGGCCAGCGCCACCACGCCGGCGTGCAGCAGGATGCTCAGCGGCGGGTAGGCCACCGTGGCACCGGCCCACAGCGGGTCCACCTGGCCGGCGATCGGTCCACCGGCCCCGGCCAGCCCCACCTGGTAGGGGTCCAGTCCCTGCAGCCAGATCCAGCCGAGGTCGGCGTACAGCACCGCGTCATTGCTGAGCACCGGCGGCGCGGCCAGCAGCGGCAGGCTCCACAGCGCCAGTACCCGGCCGGCCGGTGGCGGGGTGAACCCGCGGGTCGGCCGCAGCCGCCACCACGCCCAGGTCAGCGCCGCCGTCCCGGCGCCGATCAGCAGGCGGTTGAGCGGGATCGGCACGAGCGTGCCCAGCCAGGTCACCACGGGGTCGGGCCACCAGCCGGCGAACGAGTACTCGGGGTGGCTGCTTCCCCAGGCCACCGCGGCGGTCCCCAGGACCCCGAGCCAGACGGACCGGCGCCACGAGGCGGAGGTCGGCGGCATGGCTCCTCGCTGGGGGTCGTCGGCAGGGTGAGGTCAGTGTAGTGAGCCCCCTGTCGCGGCAGCCCGCGGGTGCGCGACCATGTCTGCATGAGCAACGACCAGGCCGCCCCACTGCCCGGCATGGGCGCCCTCCCCACCCCTGACGGCACCGGTTTCCGGGTGTGGGCTCCGCACGCGAGCGGGGTCGCCGTGGTGGGCGACTTCAACGACTGGCGCCCCGACGCCGACCCGCTGGAACTCGAGGCCGACGGCTACTGGTACGGCTTCGTGACCGGCGCCCGGGCGGGCCAGGAGTACCGGTTCGAGCTCGAGACCGACGCCGGCCGGCTCAGCAAGGTGGACCCGTACGCCGCCCAGGTGACCAGTTCGGTGGGCAACGGCGTCATCTACGACCACTCCCACTACGACTGGCAGGGCGACGACTTCGAGTGCCCGCCGCACAACGAGCTGGTCATCTACGAGCTCCACATCGGCACCTGGGCCGGTGAGGGCGCCGAGGCGGGCGACGCCGGACTGCGGGAGGCCACCCAGGGTCTGGACCACCTGGTGCGGCTGGGCGTCAACGCGATCCAGATCATGCCGGTGGCCGAGTTCGCCGGTGACTACTCGTGGGGCTACAACCCCGCCCACATCTTCGCCGTCGAGAGCAGCTACGGCGGCCCCGATGCGCTGAAGGACCTGGTCCGCCAGGCGCACCGGCGCGGGATCGCAGTGATCCTCGACGTGGTGTACAACCACTTCGGCCCCAGCGACCTCAACCTGTGGCAGTTCGACGGTTGGAGCGAGAACGGCCTGGGCGGGATCTACTTCTACAACGACTGGCGTTCGGCGACCCCGTGGGGCGACACCCGTCCTGACTACGGCAGGGGCGAGGTGCGGCAGTTCATCCGCGACAACGCCATGGCGTGGCTGTCGCACTTCCACCTCGACGGGCTGCGCTACGACATGACCCCGTACATGCGCAGCGTGGACGCGACCGGGATGGACATCCCGGAGGGCTGGTCGCTGTGCCGCTGGATCAACCAGGAGATCCGGGCCACCTACCCGGACAGGATCCTGATCGCCGAGGACATGCACTCCAATCCTGCCGTCACCGACACCGGGCCGCAGGGCGCCGCCTTCCACGCGCAGTGGGACGCCCGTTTCGTCCACCCGGTGCGGGGCGCGCTGGTCCCCTCCGACGACCAGTGGCGCTCGACCACTGACGTGGCGGACGCGGTCAGCCATTCCTACGGTGATGCCTTCGCGCGCGTCGTCTTCACTGAGTCGCACGATGAGGTGGCCAACGGAAAGGCACGCGTCCCGCACGAGATCGACGCCGACGACCCGACCGGCTACTTCGCACGGAAACGGTCGACGCTGGGGGCGGGGCTGGTGTTCACCTCGCCCGGGATCCCGATGATCTTCCAGGGCCAGGAATTCCTGGAGGGCGGCTGGTTCCGCGACACCGTCGGGGTCGACTGGGACCAGAGCGAGGAGTTCCGCGGCATCGTCAGGATGTATCGCGACCTGGTCCGGTTGCGGCTGAACCGGTCAGGGACCACCGCGGGACTGACCGGGCAGGGGGTGCTGGTCATCCACAACAACGAGGACGCCAACCTGCTCGCCTTCCAGCGCTGGCGCGACCACGGCCCCGGCGACGACGTCGTGGTGGTGGCGAACCTGTCGGCGGTGCCGCTGGTCGACTACCGGATCGGCTTCCCGGCGCCCGGCCGCTGGCGGCTGGTGTTCAACAGCGACGCGGCCGTCTACAGCGACGACTTCGACGGCGAGGCGTCAGGCCACGTCCAGGCGGGACCCGACGACTATGACGGGCTCACTGCAAGCGGCACGCTGGGGATCGGGTCCTACGCCCTGCTGGTGTACAGCTGGGAGGGCTGACGGCCTGCCGCTGGGGACCCGCGCCGGACTACTCTCGAAGCTGTCCGCCGGACCTTCCGGCGGCAGCGAACGGGGACCCGGATGTCGAGCATCGCGTGGTTGGAGACAGTGGGCGCCGGCGAGCTGGCGCTGGTGGGCGGCAAGGCCGCCAATCTTGGCGAACTGATCCGGGCCGGCTTCGACGTCCCACCCGGCTTCGTGGTCACCACGAAGGCCTACCACCGGCGCAACCCGGACGGGTCGGTGCCGGCGGTGGTGGCCGACGAGATCAGGGTGGCGTGGGGCGAGCTGGTCGGCGACACCGGGGCCGCGGTGGCCGTCCGGTCGTCGGCGACCGCTGAGGACCTGGCCGAAGCGAGCTTCGCTGGGCAGCAGGAGACCTTCCTCGGCGTGCAGGGGGAGGATGCCGTGGTGGCCGCGGTCGCCGATTGCTGGGCCTCGCTGTTCTCCGAGCGTGCGGTCGCCTACCGGCGCCAGCATGAGGTGGACGAGACCGCGCTGGCGATGGCGGTGGTCGTGCAGCTGATGGTGGACGCCAGGGCGGCCGGGGTGATGTTCACCGCCAACCCGGTCAACGGGCAGCGCCGCCAGACGGTGATCACGGCAGCCCCGGGGCTGGGCGAGGCAGTCGTGTCCGGAACGGTCACCCCCGACTCGTATCTGGGCGGCCGCGACACCTGGCAGGTGCTGTCGGCGAACCCTGGTGGGGCGGCGACCGGGGCGCAGCAGCGGCCGACAACCCTCACCGCCGACCAGGCGATCGCGCTGGCACGGCTGGGGGCCGAGATCGAAACCCGCTGCGCGGCGCGCCCCAGGACGTCGAGTGGGCGCTGGACGCCACCGGCTTGCGGGTGCTGCAGGCGCGTCCGATCACCGCGCTGCCCGACCCGGTGGCCGAGGTGGCCGACGAGTGGCCCAGCGAACCGGGCAACCTGTACTTCAGGGCCAGCATCGTCGAGCAGCTGCCGAATCCGCTCACCCCGCTGTTCGCCGACCTGATGACCGAGGCGGTGCCGACGAGCCTGCAGGCGCTGATGGACGAGCTCGCAACAGCTGTCGGCACCCGGCCCGGCCGGCTGGCCGACCTCGACGTCGGGTTCCCGACCATCAACGGCTACGCGTACTACCGCTACGCGAACTCCACGATGGGCCGCGTCACTGCGATCTCGCTGCCCGCCGTCCGACTGCTCTTCGACAAGGGCGGCGAGTTCTTCCTGCGACGCTGGCGCGAGGATGGCCTGCCGCAGTACCGCGCCGCCGTGGCCGCCTGGGCTGCGCGTGACCCGGGAACCCTGGCGACGTCGGAGCTGCTCGACGCGGTGGCGGAACTGTTGACCGCCGGGTGCCGCTACTACACCTACACCCAGACCGTGCTGCCGCTGTCGGGTGCCGCCGAGCTGACCTGGCGGGCGCTGTGGCGCACCTTGACCGGAGTGCCCCGGGAGCCTGCCGAGGTGTACCTGCTGGGCTACGACTCGATGCCGCTGCGGGCCGAGCAGCGACTGTGGCGGCTCGGGCGGTGGGCGCTCGAGCAGCCCGGTCTCGCGCCGGTCCTGTCCGCAGTCGATCCGCTTGGCGAGCGCCCCGACGCGGTGCCGCCGCAGGTGTGGCGGGATTGGCGGCAGCGGTTCGGGGACTACCTGGCCGAGTTCGGGCACACGGTCTACGACCTCGACTTCGTCAACCCGGTGCCGGCCGACGACCCGGCGCCGATAGTGCAGGCGCTGCGCTTCGTGCTGAGCGGTGACGCGGTGGACCCGGCCGCCCGGCAGGCACGACTCGCCAGCGAGCGGGAGCGGGCAACTGCAGAACTGCTCGCGGCGCTCGACCCGGTTCGCCGACGGCTGGTCAGGGCCACCCTGCGGTGGGCGGCGTCGGCGGTTCCGGCCCGCGAGGACGCGCTGGGAGCCATCGGCCTCGCCTGGCCGGTCATGCGGCGACTGCTCGCCGAGCTCGGACGCCGGTTCGTCGCCGACGGGTTGCTGCCCGCGCCTCAGGATGTGTTCTGGCTGACCCGGGCCGAGGCCGGGCAGCTTGCCGCCGGGGAGTTCGTCGTCGACCTGGCCGACCGGGTGGCCGGGCGCAAGGAGTTGCGGCGGGGCCAGGCGCTGCTGCGTCCGCCGCAGTACCTTCCGGCCAGCGGCGTGATGGGCGTCTTCGACAGGTTCCTGCCCGCCCGCGTTGACGGGGCCGGCGGGAACGTCCTGAAGGGCAACGCCGGCAGCGGCGGCGTGGTCACCGCTCCGGCCCGGGTGATCGGCGGGCCGTCCGACTTCGCAGCCTTCGTGCCCGGCGAGATCCTTGTCGCCGAGATCACGACGCCTGCCTACACCCCGCTCTTCGCGGTAGCCGGCGCGGTGGTGACCGATATCGGCGGGGTGCTGTCCCACGGCTCGATAGTCGCCCGCGAGTACGGCATCCCTGCCGTCCTCGGCACCAACTCGGCCACGCACCGGATCCGGACCGGCGACACGATCACTGTCGACGGGAGCAGGGGAGAGGTCCGCCTGGCCGGCGCAGAGCCGGCAGCGCCCGAACGCGGCTGGGTGCCGTGG
>JAEZGC010000277.1 GCA_023437345.1 Actinomycetes bacterium | reverse complement strand
TCAGCCGGATGACCCCGGCCGAGCGGGACGCTGCTGCGCTGATCGCCGAGGGCTCCCTGGAACGGCTGGAGGACTACGAGTTCCAGGGCCGCCAGGTGCTGGCCAGCCGGCTGGGCTACCGGATGACAGAGTCCTTCGCCCGCCGCTACTTCGGCAGGATCTTCCTGCACCCGCACGTGGTGTTCACCGAGGAGATGCTGAAGCCTGAACTGCAGGACCCGGAGGTGTTCGCCGAGTCGATGGCGGTGATGGTCGCCACCCACCAGCGGGTCGCGCAGACCTACCTTGACGACGGCACCATCGCCTTGGCGGTGCCTCCGCTGCGGGCGCTGCTGGAGATCATGGCGAACGGCACCTGCGCCGAGGGCTGGGACCTCGACTCGCCGCAGTTCCGCGACCAGTTCACCCGCGCCTCGGTCCTGGCCGCCGACTGGTACCGGGAGCGGCTGGATGCCAAGCAGGCTGCTGCGTCGGGCCGGGCCGCCGCGGGGCTCGCCGCGCTGCAGCGGTTCCTCACCACCCCCGGCAACGAGGAGCCGTCCCAGCGGTTGGGGATCCCGGCCCGGATCGAGGCGGCGAGGGCCGAGCTCGCCAAGTTCAGCAGCGACGACTGGCGCGAGCGCCTGGTCGGCACCGTCGGCGGCCAGCCGCTGTAGCCGCGGACAGAATCCGGGGAGTCCGGCGGGTTGGTGTGGATAGTGCACGCGTCCGGCCCCGCGGTCCCGGATTGTGTCGGACGGCGCGCGGCCGGGGGCCGGTGTGGCCACGGACAGAATCCGGGGAGTTTGGCGGGTTGGTGTGGATAGTGCACGCGTCCGGCCCCGCGGTCCCGGATTGTGTCGGACGGCGCGCGGCCGGGGGCCGCTGTAGCTGCGGACAGAATCCGTGGAGTCTGGCGGGTTGGTGTGGATAGTGCACGCGTCCGGCCCTGCGGTCCCGGATTGTGTCGGACGGCGCGCGGCCGCGGCAGGGTGACTCCGCGGTGACTACGATCCGTCTATGGCGCGACATGCGATGGTGCTGGCCGGGGTGACGACAGCCGTGCTGCTTGCCGGGTGCGGCGTGGTGCCGCCCGGAGGGTTCACAGCCCCGCCGGTGGCGCCCAGCCAGCCGCCCTCGACAGGTGCCCCCGCGGTTCCGGACGCCACGTTGCGGAGCGCGGCTCCGGCAGGCTTCCTGATCGGCGCGGTGGCTCCCGGCGGCGGGCACCATCTGGCCACCACGACCCCCGACCCGTTCACCGACGATGCTGTGCTGCGCGAGCAGCTGGCCACCGAGTTCTCAGCGCTCACCCCGGAGAACCAGCTGAAGTGGGACTTCATCCATCCCGACCCGACCCGCTATAACTTCGCCCCCGCCGACGAGGTTGTCGAGTTCGCCGTCGCCAACGGCCAGAGCGTCCGCGGACACACCCTGGTGTGGCACTCGCAGAACCCGGACTGGATTCCGGTCGGGGAGATCAGCGACGACGAGCTGGCGGCGATCCTCAAGGAGCACATCACCACCGTGGTCGGCCGGTACGCCGGCCGGATCGCGGCCTGGGACGTCGCCAACGAGATCTTCGACGAGAACGGCGAGCCGCGCCAGGAGAACCCGTGGATCGCAAGGTTCGGGCTCGACATAGTCGCCGACGCGTTCCGCTGGGCCCGCGAGGCCGACCCCGCTGCCGCGCTCTACCTCAATGACTACGGCGTGGAGGGGCCGGGACCGAAGTCGGACGCCTACTACGAGTACGCGCAGCAGTTGCTCGCCGACGGCGTGCCGCTGGACGGGTTCGGAGTTCAGGGCCATCTCAGCTTCGACTACCCCTTCCCGAGCGGGCTGCAGGCCAACCTGCAGCGGTTCGCCGACCTCGGCCTCAAGGTGGCGATCACCGAGCTGGACGTCCGGATGCCGGCCGAACCCGCCCCGCCGGCCGCCGAACTGCAGGCCGAACAGGCCCGCTGGTTCGCCGACATGGTGGACGCCTGCCTGGCGGTGGCCGGGTGCGAGTCGGTGACCCTGTGGGGCAGCACCGACCGGTACTCGTGGGTGCCGGCCTTCTTCCCCGACCAGGGCTGGGCCACCCCGTGGAACGACGACTTCAGCCGGAAGCCCGCCTACGACGCGATCCTCGAACGACTCGCCGCGGGCCGCTGAGCATCAGGTCCCGGGGGCGGCGTGCGCGCCCGGGCGCGGGGCGGCCCCGGCATACACTCCAAGGGAACCGTCGTCACCTGAAGGGATCCCCATGCCGAGTTCGGTCCACCTCCGCCGACTGCTGGTGGGCACTGTGGGGCTGGGGCTGGCGGTGACGCTCGCCGCCTGCACCCCCGGCGGGGTGACCGCAGGGGAGCGGCCCAACCGCCCGACCACTGTGGCACCGCCGGACTTCGATCCCCAGACCGACCCTGATGCGCTCGCCATCCCGCTGGACGCGCTGCCCGGCTACCGCGCGGGCACCAGGGGAGCCGACGGCTGGACGTCGGTGCCGATGACCGACTCCGACGGCGACGTCAGCTGGCGGGTGTGGGACGACGCCAACCAGGTGGTCGACGACTACACCCCGGCCGGCACTGTCGCGTTCGGGGCTCCCCAGACCTACACCCAGGTGCCCGGCGTCCTCACCTTCCGCGGCAACAACCACCGCACGGCGCCGGCCTGGGGGACTGCAGACGTCCGCGAGAAGACGCTTGAGATCGCCTGGACGCAGGAGATCGGCGAGGTGCGGGGCGAGGGTTCCTACTGGCCCGGCGCCGGCTGGACCGGCCAGCCGCTGCTGGTGAACTGGCCGCAGGAGACCCGGCAGGCGATGGGCTTCGATGCCGAGTTCGCCGACAAGGACCTCGTCGAGGTCATCTACCCGGTCTTCGAGGGCAAGATCTACCGGCTCGACCTGGAGACCGGCAAGCAGACGAAGGCGCCGATCGAGGCCGGCTGCGGCTTCAAGGGCACCGGCTCGATAGACCCGCGGGGCTACCCGCTGCTGTACGCCGGGCAAGGCCTGCACGACATGGACGACAATCCCGACACCGACGACTGCCCGTTCCGGTACCGGATCTTCGACCTGATCAAGAATGAGGAGGTCGGCGGCTGGGAGGGCGACGACGACCCGGCCCGGCCCCGCAAGAGCTGGGGTGCCTTCGACTCCTCGGCCCTGGTCAACGCCGCCTCCGACACGCTGATCGAGCCGGGCGAGAACGGGCTGATCTACAAGGCGAAGCTGAACGCGTCCTTCGACGCGGCGGCGAAGAAGGTGAGCGTGGACCCCGTCCTCACCAGGCTCGAGTACAAGACCCCCACCACCGACACCCACGGCATCGAGTCGTCGGCTGTCGGCTATCGCAACCTGATGTTCGCCTCCGACAACGACGGCAACCTGATCTGCTGGGACGCCACCACGATGCAGGTGATCTGGGCCCGCGACGTGGGGGACGACTCCGACGCGTCCATGGTGCTCGAGGAGACCGCCGACGGCGTGTTCCTGTACCACGGCAACACCCTCGACAAGCGGGGCAGGGGCGAGGGTGCCGAACGCACCACCAACATCCGCAAGATCAACGCGCTGAGCGGCGAGCTGGTGTGGCAGCACGACGTGCCGACTGTCGTGTCCTACCCGAACAACGGCGGCGTATTCTCCACCCCCGTGCTGGGCACCGGTGAGGTGGCCGACCTGGTCATCTTCAACGTGGCGAAGACCTCCGAACCGGCGCTGTGCCTGTTCGGGCGCTGCCTCGGCAATTTCGGCGGCGAGCTGATCGCCCTCGACCGGGCGAGCGGGACGGTGGCCTGGACCCGGCACCTGGATCGGTACACGTGGAGTTCGCCGGTGGTGTTCACCGGCACTGACGGGCATTCCTACGGGATCATCGCCGACTCCGGCGGCACCATGCACCTGTTCGACCCGAACACCGGCGAGGACCTGTCCACCCTCAGCCTAGGACGCAACGTCGAGGCGTCCCCGGCGATCTACGACAACATGATCGTGGTCGCCTCCTACGACAAGAAGATCTTCGGCATCAAAATCAGCTGACCCGGGTGCTCGACCGGGGGTGCGGGCGTCACTACGCTGCCGCAATGCGCCTGTGGCTGAAGATCCTGGGGGTCGTCCTCGCCGTCGTCCTGGCCGCGGTGGTCGGGGTGTACTGGTGGCAGCGTCCGATGCTGCTGACCGGGACGGGGTATGCCGCCCATAACGCCTGCGCCGTTACCCACCTGGCCGGACGCGCCAACCCGGACGCCGACCTGCCGTCCAACCCGCTGGTCCCGGTGTTGCGGACCGCCACCGACCCGGCCGGCGCGCAGACGACGATCCTCGGCGTGCTGGCCGGCCAGCGCGCCTGGTACACCGCAGGCTTCGGGTGCACGGTGGCCGGCCAGCCCCCGCAGCTGCCCGATCCCACGCCGGTGGACGTCACGCGAAACCCGCTCGCCACCGCCCCCGCCCCCACCGCCGACCCGGCGGTCGAGGCGGCACTGGACCAGGCG
>JAEZGC010000272.1 GCA_023437345.1 Actinomycetes bacterium | reverse complement strand
CGGCGCCCTGCAGCGCAGTGATCTGCTGATCACCCTCGGCGCCCGGTTCGACGACCGGGTGACCGGCAAGCTGTCGACCTTCGCCCCCGACGCCAAGGTGATCCACGCCGACATCGACCCGGCAGAGATCTCCAAGAACCGGGTGGCCGACGTCCCGATCGTCGGCGACCTGGCTATCGCCATCGATGAGCTGAACACGTTGCTGCGGGGCGCAGACCTGCCCGACTACGGACCGTGGGTGCGCTACCTGACGGGCCTGAGGCAGAAGTACACCCCGGACCTCGCGCCCATCGAGGAGGGGCTGCTGAGCCCGGAGTACGTCATCCACCGGCTGGGCCAGCTCGTCGGTCCGGACGCCTACTACGCCGCCGGGGTGGGGCAGCACCAGATGTGGGCGGCGCACCTGCTGCCCCATGAGAAGCCGGGTCACTGGCTCAACTCCGGCGGCGCGGGCACCATGGGCTACTGCGTGCCGGCCGCAATGGGCGCCAAGGTGGGCCGGCCGGACGCCGTGGTGTGGGGCATCGACGGTGACGGCTGCTTCCAGATGACCAACCAGGAGCTGGTCACCTGTGCGCTGGAGGGCATCCCGATCAAGATCGCGGTGATGAACAACCAGAGCCTCGGCATGGTGCGGCAGTGGCAGACCCTGTTCTACGGGCAGCGCTACTCCAACACCGACCTGAACTCGCTGCGGGTGCCGGACTTCCCCAAGCTCGCCGAGGCGATGGGTGCGGTCGGGCTGCGCGCCGAGCGTCCAGAGGACGTCGACCGGGTGATCAACGAGGCGATGGCGATCACCGACCGCCCCGTGGTGGTGGAGTTCGTCGTCCACAAGGACGCGATGGTCTGGCCGATGGTCGCCGCCGGCACCAGCAACGACGACATCAAGATCGCCAAGGACCTGGCCCCGGCCTGGGAAGAGGAGGAGCTGTGAACACCCACACGCTGAGCGTGCTGGTCGAGAACAAGCCGGGCGTCCTTGCCCGGATCGCCGGGCTGTTCGCCCGCCGGGGGTACAACATCGAGTCCCTGGCGGTCGGCCCCACCGAACGCCCGGAGTTCTCCCGGATCACCCTTCAGGTGGCGGTGACGGCGCCGCAGATCCTTGAGCAGATAGTCAAGCAACTCAACAAGCTGGTCGAGGTGCTGAAGATCGTCGAGCTCAGCGAGGCCGACGCGGTGCGCCGCGAGCTCGTCCTGATCAAGGTCCGCGCTGACCCGGCGAGCCGCTCCCAGATCATCGAGATCGTGCAGCTGTTCCGCGGCAAGACCGTCGACGTCCACCAGGACTCGATGACCATCGAGGCCACCGGCTCCCCGGACAAGCTTGACGCGCTGCTGGAGATGCTGCAGCCCTACGGGGTGCGCGAACTCGTGCAGTCCGGCCTTGTCGCTCTCGGTCGTGGCAACCGGTCGCTCACCGAGCGTGCGAAGATCGAGAAGCCGCGCCCCAGCTTTCGAACCAACTGAACCCGACGAAGAGGATTGACATGGCAGAGATGTTCTACGACGACGACGCTGACCTGGCGGTGATCCAGGGCCGCAACGTGGCGGTGATCGGCTACGGCAGCCAGGGCCACGCCCATGCGCTGTCGCTGCGCGACTCGGGGGTCGACGTCCGGGTCGGGCTGCGGGAGGGTTCGAAGAGCTGGGCCAGGGCCGAGGCCGAGGGGCTGCGGGTGGTCCCGGTCGCCCAGGCCGTCGAGGAGGCCGACCTGGTGATGCTGCTGGCTCCCGACCAGCACCAGCGCCACATCTATGCCACCGACATCGCGCCCAACCTGGTGCCCGGTGACGCACTGTTCTTCGCCCACGGCTTCAACATCAGGTTCGGGTACATCCAGCCGCCCGCCGGCGTGGACGTGTGCATGGTCGCCCCGAAGGGCCCCGGGCACCTGGTCCGCCGCGAGTACACCGAGGGCCGGGGCGTGCCGGTCATCGTCGCCGTCGAGAAGGACGAGTCCGGGCAGGCCTGGGACCTCGCGCTCAGCTACGCCAAGGCGATCGGCGGGCTGCGCGCCGGCGGGATCAAGACCACCTTCACCGAGGAGACCGAGACCGACCTGTTCGGAGAGCAGGCCGTGCTGTGCGGCGGCACCTCGGCGCTGGTCCAGGCCGGCTTCGAGGTGCTGACCGAGGCCGGCTACCAGCCGGAGGTTGCCTACTTCGAATGCCTCCACGAGCTCAAGCTGATCGTCGACCTGATGTACGAGGGCGGGATCGCCAAGCAGCGCTGGTCGGTCTCCGACACCGCAGAGTTCGGCGACTACGTCTCCGGCCCGCGGGTGATCGACGCCTCGGTCAAGGCCCGGATGAAGGAGGTGCTGGCCGACATCCAGTCCGGCGCCTTCGCGAAGCGGTTCATCGACGACCAGGACGCCGGTGCACCGCAGTTCAAGGCCTTCCGGGCCGCCGGTGAGCAGCACCCGATCGAGGAGACCGGCCGCAAGCTGCGCGGCCTGATGGCGTGGGTGAAGTCCCACGACGACGACTACGTCGAGGGCCACGCCGCCCGCTGACCCCGAGTCCGGCCCTGCCGGGACCCCGTGGCTCCTGCCGCCGACCTTGCGGCAGGTGTGTGCAGGCCCCCGCCTGCGGTGCAGATCCACCGCCGGCGGGGGCCTGCGTCGTCTCGTTCCGCCCACCCGGCCGGCAGGCGCCCGGCGGCCTGTGGTCGCCTAGGCTTGGGCGCATGTCGCAGCCGCCCGAGGACTCCCGCTGGCAGGTCTACCCGCCGCAGCCGACCGGCGCCCCGCCCGGAAGCGAGCCGGCCGTCCAGCGCGAGCCGGGCACCCCTGCCTGGCTGCCCGCGGTGCCACAGACCGGAGGCCTTCCGGCGGCCTCCGGCGTCCCGGCCGGGCCGCCCGCCGTCCCGGGTCGCCCCGGCTACTCCCCGCACGACCCGCTGCTGCTCAGCGCAGGCGGCAGCACCATCCGCAAGGAAGGGGTGTGGACGGTCCCGCCGTACCTGTCCCTGCACGGCGACTTCGGCACCGTCCGGCTCGACTTCCGGCGGGCCCGACTCAGCTCGCGGGTGACCTGGATACAGGTGTCCGGCGGCGCCGGCACGCTGGTCCTTGTCGTGCCCCACGGCTGGGCCGCCCAGGTCGACCGGGTCACTCCCGGCATCGGCACCAAGAAGTCGAGGGTCGCCGAGGAGCCGACCGGCGACAATCCCGTGCTGGTCCTCACCGGCTCGCTGGGGATGGGCACCCTCAAGATCCGCTACCCCAACCGCTGGGACGAGCGCCGGCTGCGCCGACAGCTCCGCCGGGAGGGGCAACCCTTGCAGTGAGCAGTGGGTGTGGCAGGCTGTGCCGGTGACGATCCAGACCACCTCCCACGCCGGCCTGACGACTGCCGAGGTTGAGCACCGGGTAGCTGCCGGCCAGGTCAACACCCTGCCGCCGCGCTCGGGCCGCACCACCTGGGACATAGTGAGGGCTAACGTCTTCACCAGGATCAACTTCCTGCTGCTGATCCTCTTCGTGATGGTGCTCACCACCGGCGCCCTGCTGAACGCGCTGTTCGGCTTCCTGATCATCGTCAACTCCGCCATCGGGATGGTCCAGGAACTGCGCGCCAAGAAGACCCTGGACAGCCTGGCTGTGGTCGGCGAGGGCAAGCCGAGGGTGCGCCGCGACGGCGCCGCCATCGAGGTGATGCGCGACCAGGTGGTGCTGGACGACGTGATCGAGATCGGGCCGGGCGACCAGGTGGTGGTGGACGGCGACGTGGTCGAGTCCTCCTACCTCGAGGTGGACGAGTCGCTGCTGACCGGTGAGTCGGACGCCGTCGCCAAGGCGCCCGGCGACCAGGTGATGTCGGGCAGCTTTGTGGTCGCCGGGACCGGCGCCTTCCGCACCACCCGGGTCGGCGCGGACGCCTACGCCGCCCAGCTCACCGCCGAGGCCAGCAAGTTCTCGCTGGTGAGGTCGGAGCTGCAGCAGGGCATCAACAAGATCCTGCGGTTGATCACCTGGCTGCTCATCCCGGTCGGCCTGGCCACCATCTGGGTGCAGTGGAACCAGTCGGGCACCTGGCAGGAGAAGGTGCTCGCGACAGCCGGGGCCCTGGTTCCGATGGTGCCCGAGGGGCTCGTGCTGCTCACCTCGCTGGCCTTCGCGGTCGGCGTGATCCGGCTCGCCAAGCGCAATGTCCTGGTCAACGAGCTGCCGGCGATCGAGGGACTCGCCCGGGTCGACGTGGTCTGCGCCGACAAGACCGGGACGCTGACCGAGAACGGCATGCGGTTCGGCGAACTGGTCGCGCTGGACGACACCCCGTCCGCCCGGGTGCGCGAGGTGTTCGCGCAGCTCGCCGCGGCCGACCCGCGACCCAACGCCTCGATCCAGGCGGTCGCCCACGAACTGCCGCTGGACGGGCCCGCCTGGACGGCGGCCGGACTGGCCCCGTTCACCTCGGCCAAGAAGTGGTCGGGGATCTCCTTCGAGGGCCAGGGCCACTGGGTGGTGGGCGCCCCGGACATCCTCGCGTCGCAGACCGACGCCGCCCGGCAGGCCGACGAGATCGGCGCCAGCGGACGCCGCGTCCTGCTGCTGGGGGAGTCCGACCAGCCGGTCGACGCTCCTGGCGCGCCGGGTGCGGTCACCCCCGTGGCGCTGCTCGTGCTCGAGCAGCGGGTGCGGCCCGAGGCTCGCGACACGTTGCAGTACTTCGCCGACCAGGACGTCATAGTCAAGGTCATCTCCGGCGACAACGCGGTCAGTGTCGGCGCCGTGACCCGGTCCCTCGGGGTGTCCGGCGACGATGTGGTGGACGCCCGCACCCTGCCGCAGGACGACACCGCCTTCGGTGACGACGTGGAACGCGCCAACGTGTTCGGCAGGGTCACCCCGCAGCAGAAGCGCCAGATGGTCAGCGCGCTGCAGTCCCGCGGCCACACCGTCGCGATGACCGGCGACGGCGTCAACGACGTCCTGGCGATCAAGGACTCCGACCTCGGCGTCGCGATGGGCACCGGAGCGGCGGCAACCCGGTCGGTGGCCCAATTGGTGCTGCTTGACGACTCCTTCGCCACCCTGCCCCACGTGGTGGCCGAGGGGCGCCGCGTGATCGGCAACATCGAACGGGTGGCCAACTTCTTCCTGACCAAGACCCTGTACTCGGTGCTGCTGGCCCTGCTGGTGGCGCTGGCGCAGTTGCCGTTCCCGTTCGTGCCGATCCACATCTCGCTGGTCGGCTGGTTCACCATCGGGATCCCGGCCTCCATCCTCGCGCTCGCCCCGAACGCCGAACGGGCCCGGCCCGGCTTCCTGCAACGGGTGATGCGCTTCGGGATCCCGGCCGCCGCCGTCATCGCGGGCACCACGTTCACCAGCTACCTGCTCGCCCTGCAGCAGTCCGATGCCGGCCTGACCCGGCAGGTCTCCACAGCCGTGCTTGTCACGCTGCTGTGCGGCGGTGCGTGGGTGATGATCACCATCAGCCGGCCCTACGAGTGGTGGAAGCTGCTGATGATCGCGGGCTGCATAGCGGCCACGGCGGCAGTCTTCCTGGTCCCGCTCGAGTTCTCGCTCGGGCAGACCCACCTGCAACTGCAGGACCAGTTCTACATCGACACCGCGAACCCGGCGCTGATGGCCAGCGGCTTCCTGTGGGGCGGGATCGCCATCGTGCTGGTCGAGGCCGTCTGGTGGGTCACCGGGCACCTCACCGGCGGTGAGCGGCGCAGGCTGCTGCCGAGCGCCGACTGACGCTCAGCCCAGCCGGGCAGCGATGGCGTCGCCGATCGCCGCGGTAGGGCGCCGGGACGTTCCGCGCTCGGCGATGTCGGCGTCCACCGCCGCCTCGACCCGGGCGGCGTCGGCCGGCCTGCCGAGGTGGTCCAGCAGCAGTGCCATGGACAGGATCGTCGCTGTCGGGTCGGCCAGCTGCCGCCCTGCGATGTCAGGGGCGGAGCCGTGCACCGGCTCGAACATCGACGGGAACCTGCCCTCAGGGTTGATGTTGGCGCTGGCGGCCAGACCGATTCCTCCGGTCACCGCCGCAGCCAGGTCGGTGATGATGTCGCCGAACAGGTTGTCGGTGACTATCACGTCGAAGCGCTGCGGGTCGGCGACCAGGGCGATGGTGGCGGCGTCCACGTGCAGGTAGTCGGTCTCGACCTGGGGGAACTGTTCGGCGACCTCGTTGAACAGCCGGTTCCACAGCCCGCCGGCATGGACCAGCACGTTGTGCTTGTGGACGAGGGTGACCTTGTTCCGGCGGCGGGTGGCGCGCCCGAAGGCGTCGCGGATCACCCGCTCGATACCGTGCGCCGTGTTGAGGCTCACCTCGGTGGCAACCTCGTGCGGCGTCCCGGTGCGCAGGCTGCCGCC
>JAEZGC010000245.1 GCA_023437345.1 Actinomycetes bacterium | reverse complement strand
CCTCCGGCCGGCGTCCGGTGCTGCCTCAGTTGAGCCGCAGCTCCGTCTTCTTGGAGAAGATGTGGAGCCCGTCGGCGTTGCCAGGGGCCAGCTTGATGACGCTGCCACGCTGGGGTGGCGTCCGGGCCGAGACCCGGGCCACGATCTGCTGCGCGGCGAGCTTCTCCTCGGCCGACAGCCCGGCAAGGGTGCCGTACACGTACGCGTCGGCGCCGGTCTCCTCGACCACGTCGACCTCGACCCCGATCCCGGCGTCGGAGACCTGGAAGTTCTCCGGGCGGATGCCGATCACGAGGCTGTCCTCGCCGCTGGCCTTGGCGAGCACGTCACGCTCGATC
The DNA here is from genome assembly GCA_023437345.1 of Actinomycetes bacterium. Classification (GTDB taxonomy): domain Bacteria; phylum Actinomycetota; class Actinomycetes; order Propionibacteriales; family Propionibacteriaceae; genus Propionicimonas. Next base: position 3,296 of record JAEZGC010000245.1, on the reverse strand, counting down.
GGGACCACGTAGTCGCCCAGCTGGATTCCGCCGTCGACCACCTTGCCGGAGAGCAGGTTCATCGCGGGAGAGCCGATGAAGCCGGCCACGAACAGGTTGTCGGGGTGGTCGTAGAGGTGCAGCGGGCTGTCGACCTGCTGCAGGATGCCGTCCTTCAGCACGGCGACCCGGTCGCCCATGGTCATCGCCTCGACCTGGTCGTGGGTGACGTAGACGGTGGTGACGCCGAGCCGGGTCTGCAGCGCCGCGATCTGGGTGCGGGTCGAGACCCGCAGCTTTGCGTCGAGGTTGGACAGCGGCTCGTCCATCAGGAAGACCTGCGGCTGGCGGACGATGGCCCGGCCCATGGCGACGCGCTGCCGCTGGCCGCCGGACAGCGCCTTCGGCTTGCGGCTCAGGAAGGTCTCGAGCCCGAGCAGGTGGGCGGCCTCGAGGACGCGCTTGTCGCGCTCCGCCTTGGGGACGCCGGCCATCTTGAGGGCGAAGCCCATGTTGTCGGCGACCGTCATGTGCGGGTACAGCGCGTAGTTCTGGAAGACCATGGCGATGTCACGGTCCTTGGGCGGAAGGTCGGTGACGTCACGGTCACCGATCAGGATCCGGCCCTGGTTGACCTCCTCCAGGCCTGCGAGCATCCGCAGGGAGGTCGACTTGCCACAACCGGAGGGCCCGACCAGCACCATGAACTCGCCGTCCCCGATCTCGAGGTTCAGCTTGTCGACGGCGGGGTGGTCGGACCCCGGGTATACCCGGGTGGCGTCCTGGAAGTTGACTGTGGCCATGCCACACACATCCTTTCCATGGGCAGGTACGTGCCCAACGATCCGTAGTGGAAAACGGTGCCGCAGCGACGCGGCCTGACGACATTCTGGCACACCCGCCCGCCCCGGTTCGCCCGCCGGAACCGACAGGATCCGACGGCGCCGCTTGTCAGGGGGTTGGGACGGCTCCGGTAGGCTCCCGGCGTGACCGGGACGCCACCCGAACCGCCGCGGGAACCGGCGGATGCCAGCCCGCCGGAGTGGTGGGGCGACCCGTCGCTGCCCTGGCGCCACAAGCCGACCCGCGCCGACCTGGCCTGCCTGGCCTGGCTGGGCGTCGCAGGGGTGTACGGGTTGGTGATGCTCGCGCTGCGGCCGGGCCTGCTGGCGTCAGCTCCGCACGTGCTGGCCTCGCTGGGTTCCTGGACGGGCACCGTGCTGATCGGTGCCCGCGCCGCGGTGGGGGATGGCTGGTGGCCGCTGGTCTGGGCGTTGGGGACGCTGGGTCTTGTGAAGTTCGACTGGGTCTACTGGTGGGCGGGCAAGCTGTGGGGCCGCAACCTGATCGAGGTCTGGTCGGGCCGCTCGGAGCGGGCCCGGCGGATCAACGAGCGGGCTGAGCGGTTCGCCCGCAAGTACGCCACCTGGGCGATCCTGGCCTGTGCGCTGCCGATCCCGCTGCCGCGCGCGGTCATCCTGGCGGTGCTCGGGGAGGCCGGGACGAGCCTGCGCAAGCTGCTGACTGTGTCGCTGGCGGCGTCCTTCGTCACGATGGGCGGCTACCTGGCGGTGGGCTACTGGATCGGTGAGCCGGCGGTGGCAGCTGTGGAGACCTATGGTCGCTACCTGTGGTACCTGACGCTGGCGATCATCGTCGGCCTGATCGCCAATGCGTGGTGGAAGGCACGGGCGACGTCGTAAGGGCCTGCGCCCGCCGGATGGCTTTGCGCCCCCTCCCATAAGTGCGCAAAGCCATCGGCGAGCCCGCCGATGACCTGGCGATCGCACGCGATGAGCCCCCCGAGCTGGCTCCCCCCGGAACCCGCAGCGCGGCTGATCGCCACCGGCTTGGAGAGCCCCCCGGCTCTCGGGAGACACGCTAGTACGTCGACGGGTGCAGCACAAGAGCACCGCTCTCTAATGTGGGCGATCTCATCATGATGTGAAAGGATTGGCGCCATGGTGACCCCCAGGGAACGCGCTCGTGAACGCACCATGGCCGAGATCCGCGAGCTCGCCTGGCACCAGGTCGAGGAGCAGGGCGCGGCCGCGCTGTCGCTGCGCGCGATAGCGCGCGGGCTGGGGATCGTCTCCTCCGCCATCTACCGCTACGTGCCGAGCCGCGACGACCTGCTCACCGCCTTGCTGGTCGAGGGCTTCACCGACCTTGCCGACAGTGTCGACGCCGCCGAGGCGCAGGTCGACCGCGACGACTTCCGCGAGCGCTGGCTGACCGTGGGACGCGCGATGCGGGCCTGGGGGCTGCGGCGTCCGGCGGCCTGGGGCCTGCTGTACGGCGGTCCGGTACCGGGCTACAACGCGCCGCAACAGATGACCAGCCCGCCCGGCGCGCGGGTGCTGCTGCGTCACTCGGCGATCATCATGGAGGCGATGGCTGCCGGTCGGCTGCACCCCCGGGTCGGCCCCGCGGCGGCGCTGACCGAGATGCCGCAGGAGCTTGCCGGGCTGCTTGAGGGCCTGGCGGCCCAGTACGGCGTGACGACCCCGGCGCCAGTGGTCGCGGCGGGACTGCTGGGCTGGACGAGCCTGCTGGGGGTGATCAGTGCCGAGCTCTTCGAACAGTTCGGCCCCGACGCCGCCCCGGTGATCGCTGCGGTGGCCGAGCTGCAACTGCAGAGCATCGCCGACGCCACAGGGTTCTGAAGGGTTCCCGCCCCGCGATCCGGGGCGGCCGGTCGGAGCCTCCGACAGGATTCGAACCCGCGACATTCTCTTTACAAGGGAGACGCTCTACCAACTGAGCTACGGAGGCGCGGCCCGAAGGCCACTGCCATTGTGGGGCAGTCAGGTCAGTGTTGGGAAACCGGGCCGACCACGAGGTCGGCCAGCGACCACGGGCGGTGGGCGCGCCAGTGCTCGGCCTCCTGCGCCGCCCACTGGTCCCAGTGCGCGGCGAACGAGGCTCCGTCCCGGGCGATCGCCCGCTCCCTGCGCTCGGCGGCACCCAGCTCGCACCACACGCCCAGGTCCGCGAGGCGGCGGTTGGCGCCGGTGAGCGCACCGCACCCTTCGATGACCAGCGATACGTCGGGGTCGACCGCCACCCACCCGGCCGGCGCGGACCGCTCCCAGTCCCAGCGTCGGTAGCCCGGATCGACGTCGCGCAGCACGTCGCGCGCGACCATCTGCGAGCCGGCCGCCAGCCCGTCCCAGCCCGGGTACAGCTCGTCCATCCCGACCAGCTGGACGGGGCCGCGCCAGCCGGCCACCACCTGGCCGGCCAGCGTCGTCTTGCCGGCGCCGGCCGGCCCGATGAGGCCCACGACCACGCCCGGCTCGATGGCGAAGGAGATG
>JAEZGC010000215.1 GCA_023437345.1 Actinomycetes bacterium | reverse complement strand
CCCCCCGCCCGCCCCCCCCCACCCCACCAACGAAGGTGCCCGGCCCGCCTCGGAGGAGTCCCGTGACCACACAAGCTGTCCCCCGCGCCGCCATGGACTGGCGAACCCGGCTGAGCCGCTGGGACGTGAAATCGGCTCCCTACCTCTACATCGCCCCGTTCTTCCTCCTGTTCGCCCTCGTCGGGCTGTTCCCGCTGCTCTACACCGCCTTCGTGTCGGTGCACGACTGGGGCCTGATCACCAAGAACCAGGGCTTCATCGGCTTCGACAACTACGCCTACGTCTTCGCGCAGCCGCGCTTCTGGCAGGCGCTGGGCAACACCTTCAGCATCTTCCTGCTGTCCTCCATCCCGCAGCTGCTGATGGCGATCATCATCGCCGCTGTGCTGGACGCGAACCTGCGGGCGAAGACCTTCTGGCGGATGGGCGTCCTGGTGCCCTACGTGGTGGCGCCGGTCGCCGTCGGCCTGATCTTCAACCAGATGTTCGCCGACCAGTCAGGCTTCGTGAACGCCGCCCTCACCTCGCTGGGGCTGCCGGCGGTCGGCTGGCACAGCTTCTCCTTCCCGTCGCACGTCGCCATCGCCACGATGGTGAACTTCCGCTGGACGGGCTACAACGCACTGATCCTGCTGGCCGCCATGCAGGCCATCCCGCGCGACATCATCGAGGCGGCGGTGGTCGACGGCGCGTCCCGGGTGCGCACCTTCTTCTCCATCACCGTCCCGATGCTGCGGCCGACGTTGATCTTCGTCATCATCACCTCGACCATCGGCGGCCTGCAGATCTTCGACGAGCCGCGGATGTTCGACCAGATCGGCCTTGGCGGCAACGACCGGCAGTGGATGACCATCACCATGTACATGTACGAGCTCGGCTGGAACAGCCAGCGCGACTTCGGCCGCGCCTCAGCGGTCGCCTGGATCCTCTTCGTGGTGATCGTCATCTTCGCGCTGCTGAACTACTGGCTCACCACGAGGATTGCGAGCACCGGGGGCGCCACGCCGGCCAAGGTGCGGGCCGGGAAGGGAGGCCCGCGATGAGCGCGCCCGAGATGTCGGTCCCGATGATCGAACAGGTCGCCGGCAAGGGGGCCGCCCGCGCCGCCGCCCGGCGCCGGGGGATGGACCACGGCGTCCGCAAGCCAGGCTGGCTGACCTACACGCTGTTGGGGGTCTTCCTGCTGATCTCGGCGTTCCCGCTCTACTACGCGCTGCTGCTGGCCTCCACCAACGCCGGCTACATCGCCCAGAACCCGCTGCCGTCGATGATCCCGCAGGGCGAACTGCTGGACAACATCAGCCGGGTGCTCAACTCCGACATCAAGTTCTGGCCGTCGGTGCTCAACTCGTTGATCGTCGCGATCACCACGGCGGTCTCGGTGGTCTTCTTCTCGACCCTGGCCGGGTTCTCGTTCGCGAAGCTTCGCTACCGCGGCCGCGCCGGACTGCTGGCCTTCGTGATCGGGACGATGGCCGTGCCGACCCAGCTGGGCATCGTCCCGCTGTTCATCGTGATGGCCGAGCTCGACTGGGTGGGCAAGCTGCAGGCGGTGATCGTGCCCGGCATGGTGACAGCGTTCGGGGTGTTCTGGATGACCCAGTACCTGTCGGAGGCGCTGCCCTACGAGTTGATCGAGGCGGCCCGCGTCGACGGCTGCTCGATGATCAGGACCTTCTGGCACGTCGCCCTGCCGGCGGCGCGTCCGGCCGCGGCGATGCTGGCGCTGTTCACCTTCGTCGCGTCGTGGACCAATTTCTTCTGGCCGTTCGTCGTGCTCGGTTCGTCCAACCCCACGCTGCCGGTCGCGCTGCAGTTGCTGCAGGCGTCCTACTTCAAGGACATGGCGCTGATCATGGCCGGCGTCGTGCTGGCCACCGCACCACTGCTGATCCTGTTCGCCATCCTCGGTCGCCAGCTGGTGTCGGGCGTCATGCAGGGTGCCGTGAAGGGATGACCAGGCTCAGGTTTCCGGCCGACTTCCTGTGGGGTACCGCCACGTCGTCGTTCCAGATCGAGGGGGCTGCCGCCGTCGACGGCCGGCGGCCCTCGATCTGGGACACCTTCTGCGAGGTGCCCGGCGCGATAGCCGGCGGTGACGACGGCCGGCCCGGCGTCGACCACTACCACCGCTACCGCGAGGACGTCGCCCTGATGGCGGACCTCGGGTTCAACACCTACCGGTTCAGCGTCAGCTGGTCGCGGGTGCTGGACGGCGACCGGGCCAACCCCGCCGGAATGGACTTCTACTCCCGGCTGGTCGATGAACTGCTCGACGCCGGGATCACGCCCTGGCTGACCCTCTACCACTGGGACCTGCCGGACTCATTGCCGGGCGGCTGGACCAACCGCGACACCGCGTACCGGTTCGCCGACTACGCGCTGGCGATGCACGATCGGCTGGGCGACCGGGTGGAGAACTGGACGACGCTCAACGAGCCGTGGTGCTCGTCGTTCCTCAGCTATGCAGCCGGTGAACACGCGCCCGGTCACACCGACAACGTCGAGTCGGTGCGTGCGGTGCACCACCTGCTGCTCGCCCACGGCCTGGCGACCAGCGCGCTGCGGGAGGCGGGCGGACCCGACCGCAAGCTGGGCATCACGCTGAACTTCGGCCCGGTGGTCCCGGCCAGTGACGATCCGGCAGACCTCGACGTGGTGCGGCGGGTCGACGGAACCATGAACCGGCTGTTTGTCCACCCGCTGTTCGCCGGCGAGTACCCGGCCGACGTGCGCCACGATCTGGCGCCGTGGTGGCCCGACGACCTGGTCGCCGACGGCGACCTGGTGCTGATCGCCACCCCGATCGACGTCCTTGGCGTCAACTACTACTCGACGAACATGATGCGGGCCGCCCACCCCGGCGAGCAGACCCGGCACCGGGTGGTCCGCGGCCGGCAGCTGGCGACACCCCACATCACCGCGCCGGACGCCGTCCACGTCCCGCGCGGGCTGCCGCTCACCGACATGGGCTGGGAGGTGGACCCCGACGGCCTGCGCAAGCTGCTGCTGTGGCTGCACACGACCTACACGGGCCCGGCCGGGACCGCGCTGGTGATCACCGAGAACGGTGCCGCCTACCCCGACCTGAAGGGCCCGGACGGGACCATCGACGACCAGGACCGGATCGGCTACGTGCGCGACCACCTGGCCGCCGTCCATGCCGCGATGGCCGACGGCGCCGACGTGCGCGGGTACCTCCAGTGGTCGCTGATCGACAACTTCGAATGGGCCTTCGGCTACGCCAAGCGGTTCGGCATCGTGGCGGTCGACGAGAATCTCGACAGGATCCCGAAGGCGAGCGCCCACTGGTACGCCTCGGTGGTCGGCAGCGGCGGGTTGGACGCGGAGGAGGGCCCATGGCGCACGCAGTGACCGGCGGCGAGCGGCTGTTGCCGACGCTGGACGATGTGGCCCGGGTCGCAGGCGTCTCCCGTGCGACGGTGTCGCGGGTCGTCAACGGCGGCCGGCTGGTCTCCCCGGAGACCTCCCAGGCAGTCACCCGGGCGATCGCCGAACTCGGCTACCAGCCCAACCAGGCGGCCAGGGCGCTGGTCACCCGGCGGGCCGGCGCGGTGGCGGTGGTGGTGCCGGAGACCGACGAACGGGTGTTCTCCGACCCGTTCTTCCCGCAGGCCTACCACGGGGCCCTGACCGCGTTCAGCGGGGTCGACACCCAGGTCCTGCTGGCCATGGCGCCGCCGGGGGAGAGCGTCCACCGGATGGCCCGCTACCTCGACAGCGGCCACATCGACGGCGCCATCGTGCTGTCCCACCACGGTCCCGAGCTGGCGCGCGAGCTCGCCAAGAGCGCCCACGCTGCGGTGTTCATCGGCGACCCGGGAGTGCCGGGGTTGCCCTTCGTCGAGCTCGACCAGGTCAGTGCCGCGATCACCGCCACCCGCCACCTGCTCGACCGCGGCTGCACCCGGATAGCGACCATCACGGGGCCGATGGACATGAACGCAGCCACCGAGCGGTTGCGTGGCTTCGAGTCGGCGATGGCGCAGGCGGGTCTGACGCCGGTGGGGGTCGCGGCCGGCGACTTCACGGTTCGCGGTGGCGAGCGGGCAGTGACCGAGCTGCTGGAACAGGCACCCGACCTGGACGGGCTGTTCGTCGCCTCCGACCTGATGGCCGCCGGGGCGCTGCGCGTGCTTCGCCGTTCCGGACGAAAGGTCCCCGACCAGGTCAAGGTGGTCGGGTTCGACAACTCGTCGGCCGCGCTGGAGACGTCGCCGCAGTTGACCACGATGACCAACCCCGCCGGTGAGCTGGCCAGGATCGCCGGGGAGATGCTGCTCGGGCTCTTGTCGGGGGCTTCACCGGAGGGCCCGGTGATCCTCACCAGCCAACTCGTGCAGCGCAACTCTGCCTGAGGGCGGCCAGGGGGCACACTTGGGTTCCATGACCGAGGTCTCGCCCCGTTCCAGCCGGCCGCTGAACGCCGCCTGGCTGGGCGGGGTGTGCGCCGGCCTGTCCGACCACCTGGGGTGGTCGCCGCTGGTGCTGCGGGTGCTGTTCGTCGTGCTGGCCTCCACGCGGCTGGTCGGGGTCGCGCTGTACCTGCTGCTGTGGCTGGTGATGCCCCGCTCGGTGGGCCAGCGCGCAGCGCCCGGGATCGAGGCCGCCACCCGCACCGGGATGAGGTCGGCGACCGCCGAGCTGCGTCCGGTCGACTACGGCGTGGCCGGGGCACTCGGACTGCTCGGGGTGGGTCTGGTGTGGATCGTTCAGACCAGCCCGTGGGCGTTGGATCCGCTGCTGCTGGCTGCCGGGGTGCTGGCGGCGGGCGGCATCGGCGTGATCTGGTGGCAGGCCGACCAGGCATCGACACGCGAGGTGCGCCGGGGGACCGGCCTGCGCCGCTGGCTGGAGCCGCTGATGGCGCACTGGACGACCATCGCCACGATCGTCGTCGGGCTGGTGGGGATCGGCATCGGGATCGCGCTGTTCGTCGCCACCCAGCCGGTATCGGAGCTCGGCCTGACGGTGCTGGTGCTCGGCCTCGTGGTCGCAGCCCTCATTCTGGTGGCGCTGCCGTGGATCCTGCGGGTCCGGCAGTCGCTGGCCCAGGCCCGAGACGACAAGCTCCTCGCCGACGCCAGGGCCGACATGGCGGCCCACCTCCACGACTCGGTGCTGCAGACGCTCGCCCTCATCCAGCGGCAGGCCAAGGACCCGCGCGCCGTGGTGCGGCTCGCCCGGCGCCAGGAGCGGGAGCTGCGACAGTGGCTGTACGGCGAGACCTCGGACGAGGCCACCCTCAGCCAGGCGCTGACCGCCTCCGCCCTCGACGTGGAGACCGACCACGGGATCGACGTCGACCTGGTGACGGTGGGAGACTGCGACCTGACCGCCGAGGTGACGGCGGTGGTGCGTGCGGCCCGCGAGGCGATGGTGAACGCCGCCCGGCACGCCGGGGTGGAGCGGGTCGACGTCTACGCCGAGGTGGACGAGGACCAGCTCAGCGTCTACGTCAGGGACCGCGGGGCGGGATTCGACCCGGCCAGCATCGATCCCGACCGGATGGGGATCCGCGGTTCGATAGTGGAGCGGGTACGCCGGGCCGGTGGCCGAGCGATAATTCGGTCGAGCCCCGGTGAGGGAAGCGAAGTGAGACTGGAGTTGCCACGATGAGCGAACAGACCGAACCGGCCGAGCGTCCCAGGGCTGCCTGGCGGGTGGTGGTCGTGGACGACCACGCGATGTTCCGCAGCGGGGTGCGCCACGACATCGGCTCGCGGGTGCAGATAGTCGGGGAGGCCGAGGACGTCCCGACCGCCGTCGCGGCGATCCTTGCCCACACCCCCGATGTCGTGCTGCTCGACGTCCACCTGCCCGGTGGCGGAGGGGTGGAGGTGCTGAAGCAGGTGCTGACCACCGAGCCCGAGGTGCGCTTCCTCGCCCTCAGCGTGTCGGACGCCGCCGAGGACGTGATCGGGGTGATCAGGGCCGGCGCGCGCGGCTACGTCACCAAGTCGATCTCGGCCGACGAGCTGATCGAGGCGATCGGCCGGGTGGCTACCGGGGACGCCGTGTTCTCGCCGCGGCTGGCAGGGTTCGTTCTCGACGCCTTCTCCGGCACCATCGACGTGGCCAGCATCGACGAGGACCTCGACCGGCTGTCCCAGCGGGAGCGGGAGGTGCTTCGGCTGATAGCGCGCGGCTACGCCTACAAGGAGATCGCCCGCGAGCTGTTCATCTCGATCAAGACTGTCGAGACCCACGTCTCCAGCGTGCTGCGCAAGCTGCAGTTGTCGAACCGCCACCAGCTCACCCGCTGGGCCACCGACCGCAAGCTGGTCTGAGGCGCCCCGGTCGGCTCCCCTGGCCCGCGGGCCCGAGCTTCTGTCCGGACAAAGAACGGACCGTCCCCGGGTGAGGGGACGGTCCGAGTCTCCTGCCGGGTCGGTCAGCGACGTTTGGTGAGCAGGCCGTACACCCACAGCACGAGGACGGCGCCGGCGATGGCCAGCAGCCACGACCACAGCGAGAAGAACTCCATCCGGCCACTGCCGAAGGGGAGGATGTCACCGATCCAGCCGCCGACTATGGCGCCGACGATCCCGACCAACAGAGTGGACAGCCAGCCACCCTTCTGCTTCATTATCGACTTCGCGATGGCGCCGACTATGACGCCCATGATGATCCATGCGATGAGACCCATGCGTCAACGGTAGGCCCGCCCCGGGGGCACCGGCACCCCGAGTCCGACTGACCCGTCCCTGACTCGTCCCTGAGTGGCGCCGGGCCGCGCGGTGGCCACCGGCGTCGGCGGGCTGACGTACGCTTGGACGGCCATGACTGACGCCCTCGTTCCCGACCTGTTCAGCACCCCGCCGGCCGAGCCCGTCCGGCGCCGACGGGTCACCGAGGAGGACCTGCTGGCCGACCTCAACCCGCCGCAGCGGGCCGCCGTGCTGCACTCCGGGGGACCCGTCCTCGTGGTGGCCGGCGCCGGATCGGGCAAGACCCGCGTGCTGACCCGACGGATCGCCCACCTGGTCAGCCAGCGCAACGCCCACCCCGGCTCGATCCTTGCCATCACGTTCACCAACAAGGCCGCAGCCGAGATGCGGCACCGGGTGGTCGACCAGGTGGGGAACCGGGCGAAGCTGATGTGGGTGTCGACCTTCCACTCGGCGTGCGTGAGGATCCTGCGGTCCGACATCCACAGGTTCGGGCTGTCGCGCACCTTCTCCATCTACGACGACACCGACGCCAAGCGGTTGATGCAGCTGGTGCTGCGCGACGCCGACCTGGACCCGAAGCGCTACCCGGTCCGCGCGGTCTTGAACTGGGTGTCGAACAACAAGAACGAGCTGGTCGACTTCGAGACGGCGCGCAGCCGCGCCGCCACCGCGAACGAGGAGGTCTACGCCGACGCCTACGCCGAGTACCAGCGCCGGCTGCGGGCGGCCAATGCCCTCGACTTCGACGACATCATCATGACCGCTGTCCACCTGCTGCAGTCCTACCCCGACCTGCGTGAGCTGTACCGGCGCCGGTTCCGGCACGTCCTGGTCGACGAGTACCAGGACACCAATCACGCCCAGTACGTGCTGGTGCGCGAGCTGTGCGGGGTGCACCAGGTGCCGGACGGCCAGCCGGCAGTCGACCCGCCCGAGCTGATGGTGGTGGGTGACTCCGACCAGTCGATCTACGCCTTCCGGGGCGCCACGATTCGCAACATCCTCGACTTCGAGCAGGACTTCCCGGGCGCCACCACCATCGTCCTCGAGCAGAACTACCGCTCCACCCAGAACATCCTGACCGCGGCGAACGCGGTGATCACCCGCAACCCGGGCCGGCCCCAGAAGCGGCTGTGGTCCCAGGAGGGCGACGGGGAGCGGCTGGTCGGCTATGTGGCAGACACCGAGCACGACGAGGCCCGTTTCGTCGCCGAGGAGATCGACAGGCTGACCGATGCCGGCGCGGTGAAGCCGTCAGGGGTGGCTGTGTTCTACCGGACCAACGCCCAGTCGCGCGCTTTCGAGGAGGTGTTCATCAGGGTCGGGATGCCGTACCGGGTGGTGGGCGGGGTGCGCTTCTACGAACGGCGCGAGATCCGCGACGCGATCTCCTACCTGCGCGGCATCGCCAACCCTGCCGACGAGGTGTCGATCCGACGGGTGCTGAACGTCCCCAAGCGCGGCATCGGGGACCGGGCGGAGGCTGTCGTCGAGGCGTTCGCCGCCGCCCAGCGGATCTCCTTCTACGAGGGGCTGCAACGCGCCGGTGAGGCGCCAGGGCTGGCCACCCGCTCGCTGAGGCAGATCGAGGGCTTCGTGGCCTTGATCGAGGCGCACCGCAGGCTGGTCGAGCAGGGCGCGCCGGCGGACCGGATCCTGGCCGGCATCCTCAAGGAGTCGGGCTATCTTGCCGAGCTCCAGTCCTCCCCGGATCCGCAGGACGAGACCCGGCTGGAGAACCTCGTCGAGTTCGTCTCGGTGGCCCAGGAGTTCGTTGCCGCCTCGCATGCCGTCGACCTGCCGCCCGACGGCGGAGAGCTGGCCGCCGCCGCCCCCGAGCCCGACGATTCGCTGCCGGCCTTCCTTGAGCGGATCGCCCTGGTCGCCGACTCCGACCACCTGCCCGATCCCGACCCCGACGCCGACGGGGTGGTCACCTTGATGACGCTGCACACGGCCAAGGGCCTTGAGTTCGACACCGTCTTTCTCACCGGTTTCGAGGACGGCATCTTCCCCCACCAGCGAGCCCTGATGGACCCTGCCGAACTCCAGGAGGAGCGCCGGCTTGCCTATGTCGGCATCACTCGCGCCCGGCGCCGGCTGTACCTGACGCGGGCCACCGTCCGAACCGCCTGGGGTGCCCCGCAGTACAACCCGGCGAGCCGGTTCACCGAGGAGATCCCCGCCCAGCTGATCGACTGGCGCCGGCTCGGCGTCGCCCGTTCCGGCTGGTCGTCGACCTCCACCACGCGCACCGTCCAGGCCCGCCAGGAGCTCAGCTTCGGGTCGCGCCCTGCGATCAAGACGGTGGCCTCGGTGCAGGTGGGCGACCGGGTGCTGCACACCAGCTTCGGGATGGGCACCGTGGTGGCCACGTCCGGCGCCGGCGACAGTGCGAAGGCGGACGTCGATTTCGGTTCGGCAGGGGTGAAGCGGCTCTCGCTGCGGCATGCGCCGATGGAGAAGCTCTAGCTGGATCGGTCCCCGCGTCGCGGCGAGTCATCGCGCGCCGGGACGGCGGACGGTCAGTTAGGGGGATCGGCCTCTGCGGCGCCGAGCTCGCGATCGGCCGAGTTCTCGTCCTGCCTGGCGGCCTGCTTGGCGTCCTTGGCGTCGCGGTGCAGGTACTCCAGCGGGTTGGAGTTCGCGCCGTTCTTGTAGAGGCTGAGGTGCAGGTGGCAGGCGGTGGACAGCCCCGTGCTGCCGACATTGCCGATCAGGTCGCCCTTGGTGACCTTCTGGCCCACGTTCACGACTACCTTGCTCATGTGCAGGTAGGCGGTGTCGACCTGGACGCCGTTGATGTCGCCGTGGTCGATCTTGACATTGCTGCCAGAGCCGCCGTTGTAGCCGCCCTTGTCGGCCTTCGTGACGGTGCCTGACTGCGCGGCATAGATCGGCTGCCCGCAGCGGCCACCGATGTCGGCGCCGCCGTGCAGCCGGTAGTAGCGCAGGATCGGGTGCAGCCGGCGTCCCCACGGGGAGCCCACGCCGCCCTCGGTGGGCCACAGGAACTTGCTCAGGTTGCGCAGCCGGTCGGCCTCGGCGTCGACTGCGGCGGCGGTGTCGGCGAGCAGCGCGTGCCGGTTCTCGGCCGCGGTCTCGTCACGCTCTGTCTCGACGGCGAGGTTGGTCTCGGCGATCAGTTCGGCGCGCTGCTCGACCAGTTCCTCGAAGCTGACCGTGGGGCGCGTGGCGCTGCGGCCGGCCTCGGTGGCGCGGTCCTGCGCCATGCCGCTGGGGGTGGTCACTGCCTGCTGGGCGAAGGCGAGGCCGGTGCTTGAGTAGTTGGACGCCCCGAAGACGCCGATGGCCGTGATCCCGATTCCTGAGACGGCGGCCAGCGCGAGCCCGCGTCGCCACCAGCCGGGACGGCTCGCCGTGGCGGCCCGGGCCGGCCTTCGCGGGGTCGTCCAGCCGGAACGGCGAGCGGCGGAGGGGTCGTCAACCAGAGCGCGTCGCGCCTTGTCAGCGCGCGTTTGCTCGGCGTTCACTAGACCCCCGTCTGATGAGCTGAGGATGCGGGCCTTCGATAACCCGGCCCTGCCTCGACTGGGAGCTTAGCATTTCTCAGGTTGTCTCTCAGAATTCTTTGAAAAACGTTCTCCATCGCCGCTTCGGCTGCGCGGATGTGCATGCCTTGCGGGTTGGTGGTTAGGCTTCGGACGCGAGCCCGGCCGCCTTCGCGCCGGCAGGCGGCGGCAACGCGACCGGACAGGAACGGAGCAGGCGGTGGATCTCTTCGAATACCAGGCCAAGGAACTGTTCGAGAGGCACGGGGTTCCCGTCCTGCGGGGCATCGTCGCCACGACCCCTGAGCAGGCACGCGCCGCAGCCGAGGAGCTCGCGGCGCCCCTGGTGGTGGTGAAGGCCCAGGTGAAGACTGGCGGCCGCGGCAAGGCCGGCGGGGTGAAGCTGGCCCGTTCCCCGCAGGAGGCGGCCGACCGGGCCGCCGAGATCCTCGGGCTGGACATCAAGGGCCACACGGTCAAGACGGTGATGGTGGTGGAGGGGGCCGACATCGCCGAGGAGTACTACTTCTCGCTGCTGCTCGACCGCGCCGAACGGACCTACCTGGCGATGTGCAGCGTCGAGGGCGGGATGGACATCGAGACGCTGGCCGTGGAGCGGCCCGATTCGCTGGCCAGGGTCGCCGTGGACCCGCTGGTCGGACTCGATCGGGCGAAGGCTGACGAGATAGTCGCCGCCGCGGGCTTCCGCGAGGAGGACCGCGACGAGATCGCGCGCGTCCTCGTGCTGCTGGGCGACGTTTACCGCGAGTCCGACGCCACCCTCGTCGAGGTGAACCCGCTGGTCAAGACCGACGACGGCCGGATCATCGCCCTTGACGGCAAGGTGACGCTCGACGCGAACTCGGGCTTCCGCCACCCGGACTGGACCCAGTTCGCCGACGAGGCCAGCGACGACCCGCTGGAGGTCAGGGCCAGGGAGAAGAACCTGAACTACGTCAAGCTCGACGGCTCGGTGGGCATCATCGGCAACGGCGCCGGTCTGGTGATGAGCACCCTCGACGTGGTGGCGAAGGCCGGTGCGGACCTGCCCGGCAGCCCGCGTCCGGCCAACTTCCTCGACATCGGGGGCGGCGCCTCGGCAGAGGTGATGGCCGACGGGCTGGAGATCATCCTGTCCGACGAGCAGGTGAAGTCGGTGTTCGTCAACGTCTTCGGTGGCATCACCGCCTGCAGCGAGGTAGCGCGCGGGATCATCGACGCCCTGGCGATCCTGGGCGACAAGGCCACCCGGCCGATAGTGGTGCGGCTCGACGGCAACGCGGTCGAGATCGGACGCCACATGCTGCAGGAGGCGGCCCACCCGCTGGTCAGCCTCGAGGACACCATGGACGCCGCGGCCCGCCGGGCCGCCGAGCTGGCCGTCACGGCCAAGTAGAGGGGACACCGCGATGTCGATCTGGCTCGACCAGAACTCCAAGGTCATCGTGCAGGGCATGACGGGGTCGGAGGGCAAGAAGCACACCGCCCGGATGATCGCCTACGGCACCCGCGTGGTCGGCGGGGTGACCCCCGGCAAGGCCGGCCAGTCGGTCACCTTCGAGGAGCGGCCGGTCCCGGTGTTCGGGTCGGTCGCGGAGGCAAAGGACGCCACCGGTGCCAACGTGTCGGTGATCTTCGTCCCGGCCAAGTTCACCAGGCAGGCGGTGATCGAGGCGGTCGACGCCGGCCTCGACCTCGCCGTGGTGATCACCGAGGGCGTCCCGGTGGCCGACACCGCCGAGTTCTTCGCCTACGCCCGGGCCGCGGGCACAACCCGGCTGATCGGGCCCAACTGCCCAGGGCTGATCAGCCCCGGCAAGTCCAATGTCGGCATCATCCCGGCGAACATCTCCGGCCCCGGCCGGATCGGCCTGGTGTCGAAGTCCGGCACGCTGACCTACCAGATGATGTACGAGCTGCGTGACATTGGATTCTCCACCGCGGTAGGGATCGGCGGCGACCCGATCATCGGCACCACCCACATCGACGCCCTCGAGGCGTTCGAGGCCGACCCTGAGACCGCGGCCGTGGTGTTGATCGGCGAGATCGGCGGCGACGCCGAGGAGCGGGCGGCCGAGTTCATCAAGGCTCGGATGACCAAGCCTGTGGTCGGCTACGTGGCAGGGTTCACAGCTCCCGAGGGACGGACCATGGGCCACGCCGGCGCGATAGTGACAGGTTCGGCCGGCACCGCGCAGGCGAAGAAGGAAGCCCTGGAGGCCGCCGGTGTCAGAGTCGGCACCACGCCGAGCGAGACCGCCCGCCTGATGCGAGAGATAGTCTCCGCGCTCTGACGCGCCGCAGCCGGATGCCCCGGCTTCGGTGGCCGCGGGTGCGGCCGGACGGGCTCAGGGCAGCTGGGAGACCCGCTGCGCGGTCCGGGTCATGATCGCCTGCCACTGGTCGTTGCTGAAGTCGAACTCGGCCGACGGGTTGGCCAGCAGGTAGGCGATGTGGTCGCCCACCCGCACCACGGCTACCCGGAACGGCACCTCTTCGTCCTCGGCGGTCTGCTGGGTGATCAGGTAGGACTTCCCGCTGAACGCGACCCCGCCCGCGGCCTCGCCCTTGGTGCTGGGCCCCTTCTTCACCGTCGCCGTCGGTACCCGGTCGGCGCAGTCGGCGAGGTTGCTGGCCAGCTTGTCGCCGAAGGTCTTGGCGTCCTTGCCGGAGGCGAAGGTGTAGACCACCTGGTCGATACCGAAGCCGGCCGGGGCGGCAGGGTCGTCGCCCAGCAGCAGCGTCCGCTGGGCGCTGGTGGCGTCGGCCACCTTCTTCAGGCTCACAGCCTCGCACTGGCTGCCCAGGATGGTGAGCACCGACGAGGGTCGGGTGGCGCCCCATCGGCCCGCACCGGCGGTGATCCGCGGCAGGTCGGCCTTGATCAGCCAGCCCGGGTACTGTCCCGCCGCCGGCACCGTGGCGGTCAGCTCGACAGTGGCGGGGCAGGTGCCCTCGCCGCCGCTGCAGAGCCGGGCCAGCGGCTTCGCGGCCAGCGTCGCGGTGTTGTCCAGCGCGACCGGCTCGGCCGAGCTGACGTCCACCACCGACAGGTTGCGCCCGGCCTGGCTGACCACGAGGGAGTGATGCTCGGCCGCCTCGGCCTGGGCCTCGATGTGGCTGGCGAAGGCGGCGTCGGCGAGCCCGGTGACGGTGCTGGTGCCGACGATCAGGGCCTCGGTGTCCGAGCAATTGCCTGCCTGCTGCAGCCGTGCGTTGTAGGCACGCCGGGCGGCCATCGGGTCGGCGTAGGTCTCCACGATGTGGAGCACCCGGGTGGCGGGCTGGTCGGCGACCGCCCAGGCGCGGCGCCCGGTCCGGTCCGGCTCGGGCAGCGCGTCGTCGCTGGTGAGGCAGATCGGCTCACCGTCGGGCGGGTTGGCAGGAACCCAGTCGGAGGCACGCAGGACGGCGAGGTCGGCCGGGGTGAGCAGCGGGTCCAGCCCCACCGAGGGTGTCGGGGACGGTGACGTCACGGCGGGCGGGGCTTCCTGCGGGCCCAGCCACCACACCGATCCGGCTACCGCGCCGGCCATCGCCACGACGCCGGCCATCACTGCCAGCGCGCGTCCGCGGGAACGGCGCCGCGGCGGCTGCGCAGCATCGTTGCCGGGCGGGTCGGCAGGGTCGGCAGGCGAGCCGGCCACTGAGGACGGGGCCGGGGCCACCACCGACGTCGCGGGGGTCACCGCCGAGGAACGGACTGCCGACAGCGGCGGGTCGAACTCCACCGGTGGCGGGCTGCTCACGCTGGTGGCGGAGCGGCGCGGCGCTGCCGGGGCGAACTCCGACGGCTCGGCGCTGGCGGAGAAGCGGCGTCCCGCGGAGGCGTGCAGCGCCGCGGTGGTCTGGGGCAGCACAGGCTTGGGC
>JAEZGC010000164.1 GCA_023437345.1 Actinomycetes bacterium | reverse complement strand
GCGGTGGGCCTGGGAGCAGGCGACCGCCAACCCGAAGGTGCCAAACGAGACGCACTACCAGGTGTGCAGCCAGTTCTGGCAGTTCGACCAGGAGCAGGTGCTGGCGCCGTACGTCGAGTCGTACCTGCAGGTTGCCCGCGCCATCTCGGACGGCCGCGACGGCTGGGCCGAGCGCAGTTCGGCGATCCGCCAGCACGTCCTGGGGCTGCTGTTCCCGCGCCCGCTGGCCGGTCGGCAGGTGCTGGACCGGCTGCAGGAGTGGATTCTCGACAACCCGCCGGCCGACCCGGTGCTGCGCCAGATCAGCGAGCGCCAGGACGACGCCGAGCGGGCGCTGCGCTGCCAGGCGGTGTCGGCAGCGTCCGGCAACGAGGAGCTTCGCTGAGAATCCGGGCTTTTCGGGTCGGGCTCGTTGTGGGGTCGAGGGCTTCGCGGTGATCCTGTGGGTATCAGGGTCTGTGACGCCCTGACATCACCGGTTTCGTCGCGAAGCTGTCCGGGCGGCACCGGCACGGCAGCCACAACCACGGATTCACCGCGAACCCTATGCCTGGTCGCCCCGCGGTCGGCCAGCGGCGGCGACCAGGGCAGCGGACACCGCGAGACCTACGTCTCGTCGCCCCGCCGCCAGCCGGGGGCGAGCACCAGGACGGCGAACACAGCCGCGATGCCGACCGGGAGCATCACGGTGAGGAACAGCATCTCGAGCGCGGTCGGGTCCTGGGCGGCCGGCCAGCCCGGAAGGGTCTCGAGCAAGGTCTGCGCGGGAAGCATGCGCACAGGGTAGCCGAACCCTCCTGCCCCACCAGTGGGCACCAGTGCTGAGCCGCGCGGTGGCCGGCTTCGTGAGTGAACCGCCGTCGCCAGGCCCGCGCCCATCCCCTACTGTGTCCATGACGATCCCGAGGAGCCGACCCCGTGATGCCTGCCGACCGCCCCGAGCCAGCCCGGGTGCTCATCGATTCCGGGGAACTGGCCCGGTCGCTGACCCGGATGGCCCACCAGCTCCTTGAGGCCAACCGCGGCGCAGAACACCTGCTGCTGCTGGGGATCCCGACCCGTGGCGTCCCGTTGGCCGACCGGCTGGCCGCCCGGATCGCCGAGATCGAGGGCCGCGCCGTCCCCGTCGGGGCGCTCGACATCACGATGTACCGCGACGACCTGCGCCGCCACCCCACCCGGCCGGTAGGACGGACCCGCCTGCCGGCCGGCGTGGACGACGCCGTCGTGGTGCTGGTCGACGACGTCCTGTTCTCCGGACGGACGATCGCCGCCGCCTTCGACGCGCTGCGGGATCTGGGACGGCCGCGCGCTGTCCGGCTCGCCGTGCTGGTCGATCGGGGCCACCGCGAGGTCCCGATCGCCGCCGACGCGGTGGGCCGCACCCTGCAGACCACCCCCGACGAGCGGGTCAGCGTCCGGCTGGTCGAGACCGACGGGATCGACGAGGTCACTATCGCCCCGGAGGCCGGATGAGACACCTGCTGAGCGCCGGCGACCTGAGCCTGGCCGAGGTCGGCAGCATCCTCGACGTGGCCGAGCAGATGCACCAGGTGCAGACACGGTCGGTGAAGAAGCTGCCCGCCCTGCGCGGCCGCACCATCGTGAACGTCTTCTTCGAGGACTCCACCCGCACCCGCAGTTCGTTCGAGATCGCCGGCAAGTGGCTGTCCGCCGACACGATCAACGTCTCGGCGAAGGGTTCCTCGACGTCCAAGGGCGAGTCGCTGCGCGACACCATGCTGACCCTGGACGCGATGGGCGTCGACGCCTTCGTGATCCGGCACTCCTCCTCCGGCGCCGTCGTGCAGGCCGCCGGGTGGGTCCGGGCCCACGTCGTCAACGCCGGCGACGGCCAGCACGAGCACCCCACCCAGGCCCTGCTCGACGCCTACGCGATCCGGCGGCACTTCCGCAGCCGCGGCGTCGAGGGCTGGGCCGGCAAGCGGATCGCCATCGTGGGTGACCTGCTGCACTCCAGGGTGGTCCGAAGCAACGTGCTGCTGCACCTCACCCTCGGCTCGCAGGTAGTGCTCGTGGCGCCGCCGACCCTGTTGCCGACCGGGGTGGAGACCTGGGGCTGCGAGGTGACCTCCGACTTCGACGAGGTGCTGGCCGGCTGCGACATCGTGATGATGCTGCGGGTGCAGCGCGAACGGATGGCCGGCGGCTTCTTCCCCACCCCGCGGGAGTACGCCGAGGGCTACGGCCTCACCCTGGACCGGCTCGGCAGGCTCAAGGACGGCGCCGCGATCTGCCATCCCGGGCCGATGAACCGCGGCGTCGAGATCTCGTCGGAGGCCGCCGACGCCGTCAACTCGCTCATCCTCGAGCAGGTGTCCGCCGGTGTCGCGGTCAGGATGAGCGTGCTGTACCACCTGCTCGGCGGGTCGGACGAGGAAGGACGGGCGTGAGCGAACTGCTGGTCACCGGGGCCACTACGGCGGACGGGGTACGGGGCGACCTGTTCCTGCGCCACGGCGTCTTCGCCGACCCCTCCGACGCCGGCCTCGGGGTGAAACGGATCGACGCCGACGGGCTGCTCGCGCTGCCCGGCCTTGTCGACCTGCACACCCACCTGCGCGAACCCGGCCGGGAGGACGCCGAGACCGTCGCCACCGGGACCCGCGCCGCCGCTCGCGGCGGGTTCACCTGCGTGCACGCGATGGCGAACACCGACCCGGTCACCGACACCGCCGAAGCCGCCGAGTACGTGGCTGCCCTTGGTGAGCGGGAGGGCCATTGCCAGGTGGTGCCGGTCGGCGCGGTGACCAAGGGCCTGGCCGGGCAGGAGCTTGCCGAGCTCGGCCTGATGGCCACCTCGCGGGCCAGGGTGCGGGCCTTCTCCGACGACGGCCGGTGCGTCGACGACTCGCTGCTGATGCGGCGCGCCCTCACCTATGTCAAGCCGTTCGACGGGGTCATCGCCCAGCACGCCCAGGACCCCCGGCTGGCCGGGCCGGGTGCCTGCTGCCACGAGTCGGAGCTCTCCGGCCGGCTGGGGCTGCCCGGCTGGCCGGCGCAGGCCGAGTCCGTGGTGATCGCCCGCGACGTCCAGCTCGCCGAACTGGCGGGGTCGCGGCTGCACGTCTGCCACGTCTCGACCGCCGAAGGTGGCGAGGTGATCCGCTGGGCCAAGCGGCGCGGCATCCGGGTGACCGCCGAGGCGACCCCGCACCACCTGCTGCTCGACACCTCGTGCGTGGCCGGCTTCGACACGACCTTCAAGGTCAACCCGCCGCTGCGC
>JAEZGC010000154.1 GCA_023437345.1 Actinomycetes bacterium | reverse complement strand
GCGCAGCGGCTGCCCGACGGCGGCCCGCTCGTCCCCGCCGCCGACCCGGCCACCTGGTGGGGCGTCCGGGAGTCCTCCAGCGGGCCCCGGCCGGCTGACGGCCCGATCCGGCTCAGCCCCAGCCAGGTCAGCGGGCTGCTCACCTGCCCGCGGCAGTACTTCCTGAGCCGGACGGCGCACGCCGACCCGCCGCCCGCGGTCAGCACATCGCTCGGGTCGGTGATCCACCTTCTGGTGCAGTACGCCAGCACCGGCGGGCTGGACGATGCAGCGGTCGGCGAGCAGCTCGACGTCGCCTGGCGCCACCTGCGGTTCGACACCGGGTGGCTGTCGGCGGTCGAGCGGGTCGAGGCCGAGCTGTCGATCCAGCGCTTCCTGGCGTGGCGCGAGCAGCGTCCCGAGCCGGTGGCGGTGGAGGCAGGCTTCGAGTTCGGTCTGGAGCTGGACGGCCGGCAGGTGACCCTGGCGGGAACTGTCGATCGTCTGGAGCGCACCGACGACGGCCGCCTGGTGGTGGTCGACTTCAAGACCGGCCGGGTGGTCCCCACCCGCGACCAGGTGGCGGGGATGGACCAGCTCGGCATCTACCAACTCGCTGTCGAGCACGGCGCCTTCGCCGGCCTGCCAGGCGGGTCTGACTCGTCCGCCGGGGCGTCTGTGGTGTACCTGCGGCAACCCGGCCGTGGCGACGGCCTTCCCAAGGAACTCCAGCAGGACCCGCTGGGCGACCGGCCCCACCTGACCGGCGAGGACGGCTCTGCCGGCTACCCCAGCTGGGTGCATCACCGGGTGGCCCGCGCTGCCGCGGTGGTGGTCGAGGGGGGCTACCGGGCTGCCCCCGGCGACCATTGCCGGCGCTGCCCGTTCGCCGACAGCTGCCCCGCCTCGGGCTGTGGGGAGCAGGTGCTGCGGTGAACGCCGCCCTGACTGACCCGGCCCAGCTGTGCGACCTGCTCGGCATCCCGTTCTCCGACCAGCAGCTCACGGCGATAGCGGCCCCGCTGGCACCGGGGGTGATCATCGCGGGGGCCGGTTCCGGAAAGACCACGGTGATGGCCGCCAGGGTGGTGTGGCTGGTTGGTTCCGGGGCGGTCCGGCCCGACGAGGTGCTCGGCCTCACCTTCACCCGCAAGGCTGCCGGCGAGCTGTCCGACCGGGTCCGGACGGCGCTGGCCCGCGCCGGGCTGGTCGCCCCCGACGGTGGCGAGGAGCTCGTGCTCACCTACGACGCCTTCGCCGGACGGCTGGTCAACGAGTACGGGCTGCTGCTGGGGATCGAACCCGGCGCCCGGCTGATCACCGGGGCTGCCCGGTTCCGGCTGGCGGCGCGGGTCGTCAGCGACCCGCCCGAGCCGCTGCGCGTGCTGTCGCGGCTGCGACCCGACTCGGTCACCCAGCGGCTGGTCGAGCTGGCCGGCGACCTGCGCTCCCACCTGGTCGACCCGGCCGCGTTGGCCGGGCACGCCGAGACGTTCCTGGCCGAGCTGGACGCCGCGCCCAGGTGGCGGGGCGCCAAGTACGCAGACCTGGCCCGCGCCGAGGCCGTCGCGGCAGAGCGCGTCGAACTGGCCGGGCTGGTGGCCCGCTACGAGCAGCTGAAGCAGGAACTCGGCTACGTCGAGTTCGCCGACCAGATGGCGTGGGCGGCCCGGTTGGCCACCGAGGTGCCGGCGGTGTCCGAGGCGCTGCGCGAGGAGTTCGCCGTCGTGCTGCTTGACGAGTACCAGGACACGTCGGCGGCGCAGGCCCGACTGCTGGGCGGACTGTTCTCCGGCCCGGACCCCGGCTCCGGACGCGGCCACCCGGTCACCGCCGTCGGCGACCCGTGCCAGGCGATCTACACCTGGCGTGGCGCGGCCGCCAGCAACATCCTGCGCTTCGCCACCGACTTCCCGGCCGCCGACGGCTCGCCGGCGCAGGTCCATGCGCTGACCGTCAATCGTCGTAGCGGGCAACGGATCCTCGATGCCGCCAACCGGCTGGCCGAGCCGATCCGGGCCGATCCCGTGCTGGCCGGCGCGGGCCTCGACCTCGACCTGGTCTGCCCGCCCGGCACACCACCGGCAGGGCTGGAGGTGGCCGAGTTCGACACCTGGCCGCAGGAGGTGGCCTGGGTTGCCGACCGGATCGTGGCCGAGCACGCCGGCGGCGCTGTGGCACGGTGGTCCGACATAGCCGTGCTGACCCGGCGCAACGCCGCCATCGGCGCCCTGTACTCCGAACTCGTCGAGCGGGAGGTGCCGGTCGAGATCGTCGGCCTCGGGGGTCTGCTGGAACTGCCGGCGGTGGCCGAGGTGGTCGCGACGCTGCGGTTGCTCGCCGACCCGGCTGACAACCCGGCGCTGGTCCGGCTGCTGACCTCGCCGCGGTGGGCCTTCGGGATCGCCGACCTTGCCGCGCTCGGCCGGCGTGCGGTCCAGCTGGCCGGGCGCGCGGAACGCCCCGGCGACGCCCCGCTGGACGAGGCGCTGGTCGCCTTGCTGTCGGGCAGCGACTCCGCGCGGGTGCCGAGTCTGCTGGAGGCCGTCCAGTCGCCGGGCGCTGCCGATCTCAGCCCGGCCGCCAGGCAGCGCTGTGCCGAGTTCACCGCCGAGTTCGCCGGCGTGCGCCGCGGCGCCATCGAGTCGGTGGTCGACCTCACCACGCGGGTGATCGACGTCCTCGGGCTGGAGGTCGAGCTGATCGCGGAGGGCGCCGACCCCACTCAGCTGGCCGCGTTCGTGCAGGCGGTCGCCGGCTACGCCGGGATCGACGCGGAGGCCTCCCTGCCCGGCCTGCTGGCGTGGTTCGAGGCGGAGCGGGAGTACGGCGTTGGCCTGGAGCAGGCGGTCATCTCCGAGGCCGACTCGGTCAAGCTGCTCACCGTCCACCGCGCGAAGGGGTTGGAGTGGGAGACGGTGTTCCTGCCCGCCCTTGCCGCCGGCGTCTTCCCCAGCGACCGGGTCACCGGCAACTGGCTGCGCAATGCCGCAGCCGTGCCCAACCCGTTGCGCGGCGACGCGAGCGCCGTGCCGCAGCTGGCGCAGGCCACCAACCCCGGCTTCCAGGAGTTCGCAGCCGCGCTCACCACCGAGCAGCGCCACGCCGAGGACCGGCTGGCCTATGTCGCGCTCACCCGGGCCCGCCGCAGGGTGTATGCCACCAGCCACGCGTGGGACGTTCAGCTGGCGCGGCCGCGGCACCGCTCCGGCTACCTGGCGGTGCTGGCCGAGCACGCCAGTTCCGCCCCCGAGGTGGCGCAGGTGTCGGCGGAGAACCCGCTCAGCCTCGCCGAGGTGGCGACCCGCTGGCCGGTGGTCGACGACTCCGCCCGGTGGCAGCGACGCCGGGAGGCCGCCGACCTTGTCCGCAGCGCGCCGACAGCCGACCTCGGCGGGCTCGACGACGAAGCGGAGGCAAGCCAGTGGCGGCGCTGGGGGGAGGCCCTGACCGCCCAGGCGCGAGCCGACGCCGACCGTCGGGGGCTGGCCGTCCTGCCGCCCTACCTGTCGGTGACCGGCCTGTCCCGGCAGCGCACCGACCCGGAGGGGTACCGGGCCGAGTTGCTCCGTCCGATGCCGCGCGTGGTCGGCGCCGACCAGCGCACCGGGACGGGGTTCCACCGCTGGCTGGAGCACCGCTTCGCAGCCCAGGCCGCACTCGCCGACGACCTCGAGGTCGAGCTGGGGGAGGTGGACGCAGACCTGCGGGACGCCTTCCTCGCCGGGCCGTACGCCGACGCCGTCCCGCTCGCCGTGGAGGTGCCGTTCACCATGGCGGTCGGCGGGCGCCTGGTGCGCGGCCGGATCGACGCGGTGCTGCCCGGCCCACCCGGGTACCGCTGCCAGGTCGTGGACTGGAAGACCGGCTGGGCCGGCCGGGCCGATCCGCTGCAGCTGGCCTTCTACCGCCAGGCGTGGGCCGAACTCCAGGACATCGATCCGGCCGAGGTCGACGCCGTCTTCTACGAGGTCGCCTCCGGCCGGGTGATCCGGCCCGACCCGCTGCCCGATGCTGACGCGCTGGCGGCGCTGGTGGCGAGCCTGCCGGGCCCGGCATAACGTGACCGCATGACGACGTGGGAGGCCCCCGGAC
>JAEZGC010000078.1 GCA_023437345.1 Actinomycetes bacterium | reverse complement strand
TCCGCATGCCCGAAGGTTAGTGGGCCGGGCGGCCACAGGTTCGGCGGATTCCGCCGAACCGGGCCCCGACTAGTGCTTCCGCGAATATCCTGTGGGGGAACAAGGAGAGGAACCATGAGCGGCACCGCAAAGATCGAAGAAGCCACCCTGACCCCCAGCAAGCTCGACCTGCTGCGCGAGTGGCTGCCCGGCCAGAGCTGGTTCACCGGCGATCCCGCCGACCTGGAGCGGGTCGGCTCCTTCCGGTTCGTCGATCCCGACGGCGAGGTGGGCATCGAGACCATGCTGGTCCGTTCGGCAGGGGTCACCTACCAGGTGCCGTTGACCTACCGCGGGGCGGAGCTGGACGAGGCTGACGGCTCGCTGGTCGGCACCCTCGACCACTCGGTGCTCGGCACCCGCTGGGTCTACGACGCCGTGGGCGACCCGGTGTACGTGGTCGAACTGCTGCGGGTGATCCACGAGGGCGACGCCGAGGCCGACCTCTCCCGCGGCGAGAAGACCGCCACCGCGCAGGGCAGCGGGATCGTCAGGGTCTCCAACGCCGCCAGCGAGGCGGTCCGGCTGGTCCGCATCCTCGACGGCCAGCACATCCCGCACAACATGCCGCTGGGCACCCTGGTCGGCACCTGGCGCGAGGACGACCAGGAGCGCTCCGAGATCCTGGCGGTCCTGCGCTGAGCAGCGGGCGCCACTACAGCAGCGCCCGCACCACGCCCAGCCCCACGCTCATCCGGGCGAGGCTTGGCTCACCCTCGCAGACCTCGCGCAGCGTCGCGACCCGGCCCGCAAGGCCGGGCTTGCCCTCCAGCCACGCCGTGGTGAGGGCGTCGGCGTCCATCCCCGGCCCGGCGTCGCTCACGACCGCCGCGGTCAGCTCGGCCTGCGCCTGCAGCACCTCGTCGCGCAGCGCTGCCCGCGCCATCGCATCCCACCGCACCTGCCGCGGCAGCACGTCGATCCGCCGCACCAGCGTGTCAAGGCCGAGCCGTTCCCCGAGCGCGAAGAAGACCTCGGTCACCAGCAGCGGGTCGAGCCCGACCCGGCCGGCGATGTCGGCGATCCCCATCGCGTAGTGGGCAAGGGTGGCGGTGGCAATCTGCGCAGCCAGCGGTTCCGGGGCGCCGCCCGCCAGCCACTCCCGGCGCAGCGCCTCGGCTTCGTGGCGCTGGTCGGGGGTCACCCGGCTGTCCAGTCCACCGCGGACCCGCGCCACCGGCTCGGCGAACTCGGCGATCACCGTGCGGACGTCCAGCGGCGCCCGACGGTTGTGCAGCAGCCAGCGGGTGGCGCGTTCGACCATCCGGCGCAGCTGCATCCGCAGGCCGGTGACCAGGGCGGCGTCCAGCTGGCCCGTCCTGCCCAGCTGCACCTCCGACAGCCCGACGTTGTAGATCGCCCGGGCGGCGAGCTGGGCGCGGATCACGTCGGCCACCCCCGCCCCGGTCTCGGTGGTGAGCCGGTGGTAGGCGGTGATCCCCTGGGAGTTGACGAACCGGTTGACGGCCACCGTGGTGATGATCTCCCGGGCCAGCGCGTGCCCGGCCATGGTGGACGCGAACCGCTCCCGCACCGGCCTCGGGAAGTACCCGACCAGCCGGTCGGCCAGGTACGGGTCCTCGGGCAGGTCGGTGGCCAGCACCCACTCCTTGAGGGCGATCTTGGTGTAGGCCAGCAGCACCGACAGCTCAGGACGGGTGAGCCCTGTGCCGCCGGCGATCCGCTGCGCCATCTCGTCGCTACCCGGCAGGTCCTCAAGACCGCGGTCGAGGAAGCCGGCCTCCTCCAGCCGGCGCATCCACACCTCATGCTGCCCGGCGAGTTCGGCGGCCCGGGACTGGCTGTTCGACAGCGCAAGGTTCTGGTCGATGTTGTGGCTCAGCACCAGGTGCGCCACCTCGTCGGTCATCGAAGCCAGCAGCGGGTTGCGCTCCTCGGGGCGCAGCCGCCCGGCGGCCAGCGCATCGGCCAGCAGGATCTTCAGGTTCACCTCGTGGTCGGAGGTGTCCACCCCGGCCGAGTTGTCGATGAAGTCGGTGTTGATCCGACCGCCCGTGCTGGCGTACTCGATCCGTCCCAGCTGGGTCCAGCCGAGGTTGCCGCCCTCCACCACGCAGCGGGCCCGGACCTGGCCGCCGTCCACCCGGATGGCGTCATTGGCGCGGTCGCCCACCTCGGCGTGGCTCTCGTCCGAACCCTTCACGTAGGTACCGATCCCGCCGTTGAACAGCAGGTCGACCGGCGCCTGAAGGATCGCCCGGATCAGGTCGGCCGGCACAAGGTGGGTGACCTGCGCGTCCAGGCCGAGGGCCTTTCCCACCTGCGGGCTGATCGGCACGCGCTTTGCCGTCCTCGGGTGGACCCCTCCGCCGGATGACAGCAGGCTGCGGTCATAGTCGGCCCAGCTGGAGCGCGGCAGCTCGAACAGCCGCCGCCGCTCGGCGTAGCTCACCGCCGCGTCGGGCTCGGGGTCCAGGAAGATGTGCCGGTGGTCGAAGGCGGCCACCAGCCGCAGCCGGGGGCTGGCCAGCATGCCGTTGCCGAACACGTCGCCGGACATGTCGCCGATCCCGGCCACCGTGAACTCGGTGGTCTCGGGGTCGATACCGAGCTCGTGGAAGTGCCGGCGTGCCGATTCCCAGGCACCCCGCGCGGTGATCCCCATCGCCTTGTGGTCGTAGCCGCTGGAGCCGCCGGAGGCGAAGGCGTCGCCCAGCCAGTACCCGCGGGCGAGCGAGATGGCGTTGGCCAGGTCGGAGAAGCTCGCGGTGCCCTTGTCGGCCGCCACCACGAGGTACGGGTCGTCGCCGTCATAGCGCAGCACCCGGTCCGGCGGTTCCACAGCGCCGCCGCGGGTGTTGTCGGTGACGCTGAGCAGGGCGTCCACGAAGATCCGGTAGCAGGCCTCCCCCTCGGCCTGCCAGGCGGCCCGGTCGACCGCCGGGTCGGGCAGCCGCTGCGGGACGAAGCCGCCCTTGGCGCCGACCGGCACGATCACAGTGTTCTTCACGGTCTGGGCCTTGACCAGCCCGAGCACCTCGGTGCGGAAGTCCTCCTTGCGGTCCGACCACCGCAGTCCGCCGCGCGCCACCTTCCCGAAGCGCAGGTGGACGCCCTGCACCCGCGGGGAGTAGACGAAGATCTCGTAGGCCGGACGCGGCTCGGGCAGCAGCGGCAACTCGGCCGGCAACAGCTTGTAGGCCAGCGCCGCAGGGTCGGTGAAGGCGTTGGTTCGCACCGTCGCCCGGATCACCGCCAGGAACATCCGCAGGATCCGGTCGTGGTCGAGGCTGGCCACCGTGTCGATCCCGGCCTCCAGCCGCTGGTAGCAGTCGTCCAGCGCCCGCGCGCGGGAGTCGTCGTCGGGGTGGGCGTCCGGGTCGAACTTGGTCTCGAAGGCCTCCACCAGGCCGACTGCCAGGGCCGTGTTGGCGTGCAGCGCGGCGGCTATGTACTGCTGGCTGAACCCGACCCCGGCCTGCAGCAGGTAGCGGGAGATGCCGCGCAGCCAGCCGACCTGCCGCCAAGTGAGTCCGGCGGTCAGCACCAGCCGGTTGAACAGCCGCGGTTCGCTGAGTCCCCGCCAGGACGCCTCGAAGGCTTCCACGAACCTGTCCCTGGCCGACTGGTCCCAGTCGGTCGGCGCCGGCGCGTCGGCGGGCAGCCGCAGGCCGAAGTCGTACAGCAGCACTCGACGGCCCCGCAGGTCCCACTCGTAGGGCCGCTCGTCCACCACCTCGACGCCCAGCACCGACAGGTGCGGCATCACCTGGGCGAGTTCCAGAGGCTCCAGCGAGAACACGGTCAGCCGGACGTCTGAGGTGTCGGTCGGGTCCAGGGGTTCGCGCAGCGTGAACCGAAGGTCGTCGGCGTCGGCCAGCTGGTTCGCGATCCTGAGCTCCTCGACGGCGATCTCGGGCGGGGTGGCCTCCTGGTAGGCCTCGGAGAACTCGACACCGCGCGCCTCGCTGGGCATCCCGGCCGCGGCCAGGACGAAGCCGTCCTCCCAGACCCAGGTGGCGGCCTCGATCCGCTCGGCGATCCGGGTGGTGTCGGGCTGCTCGCCGGGCTCCCCGCCGGCGGGCAGCCGGATCACGAAGAACAACCTGGTCAGCAGAGACTCGGTGACATGAAGGGTGTAGTCCAGCGACTCCCCGCCCAGTTCGGCCAGCAGGATCTCCGAGATCCGCTGCCGCACAGTGGTGTTGTACCGGTCGCGCGGCAGGTACACCTGCGCGGTGACGAACCTGCCGTACCGGTCGTGCCTCACGAAGGCCTTCACCACGCGCCGTTCCCGCAGCCCGGCGAGCGTCGTGATGACCGGCACCAGGTCCTCGACGTCGGCCTGGAAGAGCTCGTCGCGCGGGTAGGAGTTGATCACCTGCCGCACCGCGTGGCCGCCGTAGGAGTTGGCGTCGAACCCGCTGCGGGCCAGGATCCGTCCTGCCTTGGCAGCCAGCACCGGGATGTGGTGGACGGACTCGGCGTAGGCCGAGGACGCGAGCAGCCCGAGGAAGCGACGCTCCCCCACCACCTCGCCGGCGGCGTTGTGGAGTCGCACGCCGAGGTAATCGAGGTAACCGGTGCGGTGCACCCGCGAGCGCCGCGGGTCCTTGGTCACCACCAGCACCTCGGGCTGGCCGTCCACCGGAACCGCATGGAAGGTGTCGGGCTCGTCGACGTCCCCGCGCAGGATGCCCAGCCCGGTGCCCGGCACCGGGTGGAAGCCGGCCCCGTCATAGCTGTACTCGCGGTAGCCGAGGAAGACGAAGTGGCCCTCGGCGAGCCAGCGCAGCAGCTCGACGGCGCTCTCCACCCCGATCCCGTCGACCGGCTGGCCGGCGCTGCCGAGCAGGCCGATCGCGGTCCGCACCGCACCCAGCATGGCGCGCCAGTCGGCGACCGCCACCGTGACGTCGTCAAGGGCAGCCTCGAGGCCGCGGCGCAGGTCGCCGGCCACCTCCGCGGCGGCCACCCCCAGCGGGGGGAACACCTCCATGGCCACCCACGACTCGGGCACCGCCCGGGCGGCATTGGCGCCCAGGCCCCCGAAGCTTCCGTCGGGTTCTCGCCGCACCGGCAACTGCGGGTGGAAGAGCCGACGCAGGCTCCAGCCCTGCTGCGACAACACCATCGCGAAGCTGTCGACCAGGAACGGACGGTCGTCGGTCACTAGCTGCACCACCGTGGAGCCCCGGGCGTCCCACCCGTCGCGATCAGCCTCGGGAGTGACCACTCGCAGCAGGTGCTGGCCGGGCAGGCGCAGCCAGCCGAACTCGAGGTGGGAGGCTGCCAGCTCGGCCAACGCGCCGGGGCCCAGCCCGGCCAGCTCCTCCTCGGGTACCTGGTGGAAGTAGCGATCGGTGAAGCCGGCGAATTCGTGCGGGCCAAGGGACGCCGGTCCGGGCCAGATCGACGGATCGGGCACCGGACTGGGAGCGGCTTCGCCGCCGCTGGCGGGCTCAACCCGACTGGTCATGCATGTCCTCGCTGACTCACGTTCCAGATGGGCCCAGACTAGCCATCCGCCGGCGCGCGATCCCAACCCCGCGCGGGCATGCCGCACAATGGTCTGCCATGGAGATCCGCGCCACCCACCAATACCCACAGCCAGTACCCGAAGCGTTCGCGATGCTGACCGATCCCGCGTTCCTTGAGGCGGTGTGCCTGGCGTCCGACCCGATCGAGTACACCACCTTCGTCGACGGGCTGCGCACCGGCGCCCGGCGCACCATGCGCAACCACGCCTCCATCGAGAGGTTCACCGGCCCCACCATCACGGTCAGCGACGAGGTGACGTGGCAGGAATCCAATGGTGACGGCACCCGCACCGGTACGACGCTGGTCGCCGTGGAGGGGATGCCGGTGGCGCTCACCGGGACGGTCACCCTCGCCCCGTCCGGCAGCGGGTCCAGCCTCACCTACGACGGCGACCTGAAGGTGTCAGTGCCGCTGCTGGGTCCCGCGCTGGAGCGCCAGGCCGCCCCCGTGCTGCTGGAAGCCCTCGACCTGC
Source organism: Actinomycetes bacterium (assembly GCA_023437345.1). Taxonomy (GTDB): domain Bacteria; phylum Actinomycetota; class Actinomycetes; order Propionibacteriales; family Propionibacteriaceae; genus Propionicimonas. The sequence goes on along the minus strand of JAEZGC010000078.1, from coordinate 10,743 downwards.
AGGCGAAGGTGGCGCAGACCTGGCGATGAGCCGCGCTCAGGCCTCCGGCGCCATGTGGGGGTAGTCAAGCGAGACCGGCGGGAGCAGGTTCTCCTTGATCACCCGCGGGCTGACCCAGCGCATCAGGTTCCACAGCGAGCCGGCCTTGTCGTTGGTGCCGGAGGCCCGGCCGCCGCCGAACGGCTGCTGGCCCACGACAGCACCTGTCGACTTGTCGTTGATGTAGAAGTTGCCCGCGGTCTGGCGCAGCCGGCGCGAGGCCAGTTCGACAGCGGCCCGGTCGGTGGCCATCACCGAGCCGGTCAGCGCGTACGGGGATCCGGAGTCCACCAGGTCGAGGACGTCGGCGAAGTCGGCGTCGTCGTAGATGTAGAGGCCGAGCACCGGTCCGAAGTACTCGGTGGCGAAGATGTCGTCGGCCGGATTGTCGGAGGTGATCAGGGTGGGCCTGACGTACCACCCGTCGGTGCTGTCGTAGCTGCCGCCGGCGACTATCTCGCACTCCGCCGAGGACCGGGCGCGCTCGATGGCGCCGCTGAGCTTGGTGAATGCCCGCTCGTCGATCACCGCGGACGTGAAGTGGCTGAAGTCGCGCACGTCACCGACGCTGATCGCCTCGGTCTGACCCACCAGGTCGTCCTTGAGGGCCTTCCACAGGCTTCGCGGCAGGTAGGCCCGCGAGGTGGCCGAGCACTTCTGGCCCGAGTACTCGAAGGCGCCCCGCAGCAGCGCGGTGACCAGGGCCGGCCCGTCAGCGCTGGGGTGGGCGACAAGGAAGTCCTTCCCGCCTGTCTCGCCGACGATCCGCGGGTAGGAGCGGTAGCGGGCGATGTTGGCGCCGATCTCGGCCCACAGGCCCTGGAACACCCGCGTCGACCCGGTGAAGTGGATGCCGGCCAGGTCGGGGTGGCTCAGCGCGACAGTGGAGACCTCCGAGCCGTGGCCGGGCAGCATGTTGATGACCCCGTCGGGAAGGCCGGCCTGCGCCAGCACCGCCGCTATCACGTCGGCGGCCCGCTGCTGGGTGAGCGCCGGCTTCCAGATCACCGTGTTGCCGAGCAGGGCGGGGGCGGTGGGCAGGTTGCCGGCGATCGCGGTGAAGTTGAACGGGGTGATCGCGTAGACGAAGCCGTCGAGGGGGCGGTAGTCCATCCGGTTCCAGACCAGCGGCGAGTTGAGCGGCTGGTTGGCGTGCAATTGGCGGGCGTAGGCGACGTTGAAGCGCAGGAAGTCGATGAGTTCGCAGGCCGAGTCGATCTCGGCCTGCTGGACGGTCTTGGCCTGCCCGAGCATCGTCGCGGCGTTGATCCGGTCGCGCCAGGGACCGGCGAGCAGTTCGGCGGCGCGCAGGAAGATCGCGGCCCGGGCGTCGAAGTCGAGTTCCGCCCAGTCGGGCTTGGCCGCCAGCGCGGAGTCGATGGCCGCGCTCGCGTCCTGCGCTGACGACTGCGCGACAGTGCCCAGCACTACTGCATGATCGGACGGCATCCGCACCTCGTGGCGGGCCTCACCGGTGCCGTCGCGGCGTTCGCCGCCGATCCACGCCTTCAGCTCGACGGGGGTGGCCACCATCTTGTCGAGCGCCGTGGTGAGGCTGGCGCGTTCCGGGCTGCCGGGTGCGTAGCTCCGGACCGGCTCGTTGACAGGCAGCGGGACAGCGGTGAGGGCATCCATGATCCGAGACTACCGCCGTTCCGCCGGCCGCCGGACCGCCGTGACCCACTCCGCCGAGGGCCACCCGAACCGTCAAGGGCCACCCTTGACGGGGGGCCGTCAGCACAGCCGGTGCACCTCGGCGACGGGGTGGCCCGGTCGGTCAGCTGGCCTCGGCCTGCCGGCGCTTCTTGGCGGCCTCGACCGAGGCGCGCAGGGCGGCGACCAGGTCGACCACCTCCGCCGGACGCTCCTCGCCCGGCTCTGCAGCCTTCGGTTCGACACCCTCAAGCTTCGCCTCCACCACCTTTTCCAGCTCCTCGCGGTAGGTGTCGGTGAACTGGCTGGGGTCGAAGTCGGCGCTCAGCTGGTCGATGAACATCCGCGCCATGTCGACCTCTGCCTTGCTGACCTTCACGTCGCCGTCCGGGGCGGCGAAGGACAGGTCGCGCAGTTCGTCGGGCCACAGCATGGTGTGCAGCAGGAGTACGTCCCCGGACGGACGGATCAGCGCGAGCGACTCCCGGCTGCGCAGCGCAACCCGCACCACGGCGGCCCGCTGCGAGTCGGCCAGCGCCTGCCGCAGCAGCACGTACGGCTTGGTGGCGGAACCGTCGGGCTCCATCACGTAGGTCTTCTCGAAGTAGGTGGGGTCCACCTGGTCGAGCTCGGCGAACTGGATCACCTCCACCGACTTTCCCTCGGCCGAGGGCAGGTCAGAGAAGTCCTCGTCGGTGAGGATCGCCAGCCGGCCGTCGGACGTCTCGTACCCCTTGGCGATCTCGGCGTACGGGATCTCCTCGCCACACACCTCACAGACCCGCTTGTAGCGGATCCGTCCGCCATCGGCCGGGTGCACCTGCCGGAAGCTGATGTCCTTGGTCTCGGTGGCGCCGTAGACCCGGACCGGGATGGTGACCAGCCCGAACGAGACCGCGCCCTTCCAGATCGATCGAGGCATGCCGTCCTCCTGCCGTCCCGGGTGAGATGCAATCCCTGCATCGTAGGCGTCGAGCGCAGCACCGTCACGGGTCGGGCCCGAGACACCGCCTCACCCTGCGAGCAGTACCCATTCGGCCGGGCCGTACCACAGCAGGTCGGTGCCGGCCAGCAGGTCGGTGACCTCGGGGGAATCCCACGCCCCGGCGAGGCCCTGGCCCGCGCCCGCCGCGGCGGTCGCCGCCGCCGGGGCCGGGTCGTCGGCCGCGCCGGCCAGGGAGGTGACCGCGGACCAGGCCAGGTCGGGGGTCTGGACGGCGCCGAAGTCGTCGTCACTGGACGGCACCGCGGCGTCGACCACCGCCACCAGCCGCTCGCCGTGGGCCAGCAGGCCGGCGACGCCCGCTATGCACAGCGCCGCGTACTCGGCGTCCTCGCCCTCGACCAGCCCGAACGCGGCGAGCATCGCCGACGTCACCGCGTAGCCAACCCGGGGGCCGGGCAGCGTTCCGCTCCCGGCCCAGGCTGCCAGCTCGCCGGCCGCCAGCGGGACGAAGACCAGGCCGGCCACCGTCACGCCCCCGCCCGGAGCGCGCCCAGCTCGTTGCTGACGTCGCGGGCGAAGTGGCGCACCTGCGTGGTCGCCGTGACCCCGATGGTGACCCGGCCGCGATAGCTGCTGATCGACACCGTGCAGCGCTGGTCGTCGGTGGTCCCCAGCAGGCTGTACACCCCGCTCACCCCCGCCTCCCCCAGGTAGCGCCGCTCGGCGGGCCCTGGCGCGTTGCTGATCCAGACCGTGTGCGGACGGCCCGCGGCGACGCTGGCCGCCGACAGGCTGTGCAGCGTGGGCAGGGCGAACCCGGCCAGGTCGCGCAGCTCGCCGGCCGGCACCGACATGCCGGTGTCCTGACGTGCCTGGGTGAGGGTGCGGATCACCTCGAGCCGGGCGATCGGGGACGGTTCGGCGATCGGCAACGCTATCCACTGCGCCGCCACCCGGGCGCCGATGGCCGAGCCCAGCACGTCGGGTTCGACGACCGCGAGCGGGACCAGCGCCACGACGTCCTCGAGCACCCCGCCGTGATCGGTCAGCCAGCCCCGCACCCCCGCGGTGGCCAGCGCGAGCAGGACGTCGTGGGTGGTGCAGCCGTGGTGCTGCCGGACGGCGCGCAGCGTGCCGAGGTCGACCTCGACCCCGGCGACGTGGTGGGGACGGGCAGCAGCCGTCATCTGGCGGACGGCGTTCTCGACCATCCCGGTCAGCCCTGCACCGGCCTCCCGGACCGCCCTCAGCGGATCGTCGAGCCTCGACAGCAGCCCGGCCAGCCCGGGCGCCGTCGTCGGTCCGGCACGCCAGCTGTCCTCGGCGGGGCGGATCGGCGCCGGTCGCTCGTCGAAGAGCTCCTGCAACAGGTGCACGTTGTCGTAGCCGTCGACCAGGACGGGGTGGGAGAACACCACCAGGGCGGGCAGGCTGCCGGCGGCACCATTGATGAGCCACGCCTCCCACAGCGGGTGGGCGTGGTCGAAAGGGGTGGCGAGCCGGCCCGCGAGCCAGTCCTGCAGGGTGGTGCCCTGTGGCAGGGAATCCTCGCGAACGTGTCCGGAGATCACGAAGTCGGGGTCGTCGGCCCAGGTCGGCAGCGGCCAGCCGGTCACCTTCTGGCGGAACCGTGGGGCGTAGCCGATCCGTTCCCCGATCCTGTCGATCAGCTTCTCCCTGGCCACCGGCCGGTCGAGCAGGCAGACGAAGGCCTGCTTCCATGGCTGGGCTGCCTGGTCGCGGGCCAGCAGCGCGGCCTCGGCGACCGACAGCATCTCGCTCACGACGCCACCCTAGCCCGGCAGCGGGCCGTCCCCCAGTTATCCACAGCCTGCCGCCACGGGGATTCCGGACGCCCGCCGCGGCGGGGCACAGTGGACGCCCGGCAGACAGCCGCGGGACCTGCCGGCCAGCGACAGGAGGACAGCCGTGAAGATCGCCGCCACCGCCCGGCCCGGGACCCCCACCCGGCCGCCGGCGCGCCGCCTGCTCGAGCCGGTCCGGGTCACCGACGACCACCCGCCCCTGCCCTGGGACACCCCGGCGGTGCTCACCGAGCCGGACCGGCTGCCACCGGGGCTGCGCCGACTCGCGGCAGCTGTGGTCGCCGCGATAGTGGAGAGCCTGGCGGGCACCCGTCCGACCATCCAGTTGCAGGCCTGGGTCGAGCCGGCGCCGCTGGTGCTGCTGGAGCACCTGCGCAGGGCCGGCGTCGCCACCGGAGCAAGGCTGCGGTCGATGCGCATCCAGCAGCCGTCAGCCACCGCCCTGGAGGTCGCGGCGCACCTGCGGGTGGCCGGGCGCTCCCGGGCGGCAGCGGTCAGGTTCGCGCTGGTGGACGACCGCTGGCTGGTGACCCGGCTGGAGCTGGCGCTGCGTCCCGACGTCGTCAACCGGTCAGGCAGGCCGGCCGCCTGATCCGCTCAGCCGCGCCGGCCGTGGCACAGCTTGTACTTCTTGCCCGAACCGCACGGGCACGGCTCATTGCGGCCCACCCCGGCGTACGGGTCGTCCACGGTCGCTGTGCGGGTGGACTGCGCCTCGCCGGTCTCCCCCGGCGCCGAGTACGCCATCGGGCGCTGCGCCCGCGGCTGCAGTCCCTTGGCCTGCAGGGTCGGCCGCCGGGTGAGGGTGGGCTCCGGCGCACTGCGGCGCGGGGTGGCGGGTACCGCCGTGGCCGCGCCCGGCACGTCGGAGTCGGGGCCGATCGCTACCACTGCCTCCGGCGGCGGAGCCTGCTGTACCTGCACGTTGAGGTTGAACAGGTACCCGACCACCTCCTCCATGAAGGCTTCCATCATGGAGTTGAACATGTCGCCACCCTCGCGCTGGTACTCCACCAGCGGGTCGCGCTGGGCCATCGCCCGCAGCCCGATCCCTTCGCGCAGGTAGTCCATCTCGTACAGGTGCTCGCGCCACTTGCGGTCAAGGACGGTGAGCAGCACCTGCCGCTCGAACTCGCGCATCGTCTCCTCACCGAGCAGTTCGGTGCGGGCGTCGTAGGCGGCCTGGGCATCGGCGCGGAAGTCCTCGACGAGCTGGTCGACGGTCAGGTCCTCACGGGCCTGGTACTCGGCCTGGGACAGCTTCACCGGGTACAGGGTGCGCAGCTGGGCCCACAGCGCGTCGAAGTCCCAGTCCTCCACGAAACCTTCGGTCAGGCTGCGGACGTACTGTTCCACAACGGTGTCCACTGTCGCGCGCAGCTGCGGCTCGACGTTGGTGCCCTCCAGCACCCGCCGCCGGTCGGTGTAGATCGCGTGCCGCTGCCGGTTCATCACGTCGTCGTACTTGAGCACGTTCTTGCGCATCTCGAAGTTCTGCGCCTCGACCTGCTCCTGGGCCTGCTGGACGCTCTTGGTGACCCGGGCGTTCTCGATCGGGACGTCGTCGGGGACCTTCAGCGCGGTCAGCACCCAGTCGATGATGTCGGACTTGAACAGCCGCATCAGGTCGTCCTGCAGCGACAGGTAGAACCGGCTCTCGCCCGGGTCGCCCTGGCGTCCGGAACGGCCGCGCAGCTGGTTGTCGATCCGTCGGCTCTCGTGGCGTTCCGAACCGATCACGTACAGTCCGCCGAGCCCGACCACCTCGTCGTGCTCGTCGGAGACCTGCTCCTCGATCTCGGCCAGGGTCTTCGGCCAGGCAGCCTCGTAGGCCTGCGGCTCCTCGACCGGGTCGATGCCACGGCTCTTGAGCACCTGGTCGGCCAGGAACTCTGGGTTGCCGCCGAGGATGATGTCGGTGCCGCGGCCGGCCATGTTGGTGGCCACCGTGACTGAGCCCTTGCGGCCGGCGAGCGCGATGATCGAGGCCTCCCGGGCGTGTTCCTTGGCGTTGAGCACCTCGTGCTTCACGCCGGCCTTCTTCAGCGCGCGGCTCAACAGCTCGGACTTCGCCACCGAGGCGGTGCCGATCAGCATCGGCTGCCCCTTCTCGTGGCGCTCCACCACGTCGGCGACTATGGCGTCGAACTTCGCCTGTTCGGTGCGGTAGATCAGGTCAGCCTGGTCGGCCCGCACCATCGGCTTGTTGGTCTCGATGGGCAGCACGCCGAGGCCGTAGATCTTCTGGAACTCCGACTCCTCGGTCTTGGCCGTGCCGGTCATGCCGGACAGCTTGGAGTACATCCGGAAGTAGTTCTGCAGTGTGATGGTGGCCAGCGTCTGGTACTCGTCGCGGATCTCGACGCCTTCCTTGGCCTCCAGCGCCTGGTGCAGGCCCTCGTTGTAGCGTCGGCCGATCAGGGTGCGTCCGGTGTGCTCGTCGACGATCAGCACCTCGCCGTCGAGGATGACGTAGTCCTTGTCCCGCTTGAACAGCTCCTTGGCCTTGATGGCGTTGTTCAGGTACGAGATCAGCGGGGTGTTGACGCTCTCGTAGAGGTTCTCGATGCCGAGCCTGTCCTCCACGGCGGTGATCCCGGGCTCGAGCACCGACACGGTCCGCTTCTTCTCGTCCACCTCGTAGTGGACGTCGCGCTGCAGGCTCTTCACGAGCCGGGCGAACTCGGGGTACCAGGCGGAGTTGTCCTCGGCCGGGCCGGAGATGATCAGCGGCGTCCGCGCCTCGTCGACAAGGATCGAGTCGACCTCGTCGCCGAGGGCGGAGTGGTGGCCGCGCTGGACGCAGTCGTCCAGCGTGAGCGCCATGTTGTCGCGCAGGTAGTCGAAACCGAACTCGTTGTTGGTGCCGTAGGTGATGTCACAGGCGTAGGCGACCTTGCGCTCCGCCGGGGTCATCTGGGACAGGATCGCGCCCACCGACAGGCCGAGGAAGTGGTGGATGCGGCCCATCTGCTCGGACTGGAACTGGGCAAGGTAGTCGTTCACCGTCACGACGTGCACACCCTTGCCGTCCAGCGCGTTCAGGTAGGACGCCAGCACCGCCACGAGGGTCTTGCCCTCACCGGTCTTCATCTCGGCGATGTTGCCCCAGTGCAGTGCTGCAGCCCCCTGCAGCTGGACGTCGAAGTGGCGCTTGCCGAGCACCCGCTTGGTGGCTTCCCGGACGGTGGCGAACGCCTCGGGCATCAGGTCGTCCAGCGATTCGCCGTTCTCGCGCCGCTGCCGCAACTCGGCGGTCTGGCCCTTGAGCTGCTCGTCGGACATCTCGATGTAGTCCGGCTCGATGGAGTTGACCTGCTCGGCCACTGCCTTCAGCTTCTTCAGGGAGCGGCCTTCTCCCATGTGCAACAGCCTGTCCAATAGCGCCACGGCGTTCGGCTTCCTGTTCGTCCTCGTTAGCTCCACCATCTTACGGGCAGCGCGCAGGCGCCGCCTTCCGCCCTCCGCTGCCAGCCGTCTTCCACGCGAACGCCCCGCGGACGTGCCAACAGGTGAGACAGTGGGTCTCACCACCCAAGCCCGCCGGTCTGTGCCAAGGCTCGGCCACGGTCAGCGGGGTCTTGAATGGAATGTCATCATCTGATGGTCATTTCCTGAGGAAAGGTTTCTGATGAAGTCCACGCTCAAGGCGGCGGCTGCCGCCGCGGCGCTCGCCGTGACCCTCAGCGGGTGCGCCACCTCCGCCCAACCGACGTCCCCCGCTGCCGGCGGCGAGGGGTCAGGGGACATCGCCCTGGTCAGTCCCGGCAAGCTCACCGTGTGCACGCACCTCGCCTACCCGCCGTTCCAGTTCCCCGAAGGTGACAAGATCGTCGGCTTCGACGTCGACGTCGTCGACCTGATCGCTGCCGACCTCGGCGTCACCCAGGAGATCATCGACATCGACTTCGGCCAGATCCAGTCCGGCGCCGTGTTCACCGGCAAGCGGTGCGACCTCGGCGCGGCGGCGATCACCATCACCGAGGAGCGCAAGAAGTCCTCGCTGTTCTCCGACCCGTACTTCGACGCCACCCAGGCACTGCTGGTGAAGGCCGACTCGCCGATCACCGACCTTTCCGACCTGAACGGCAAGGTCCTTGCCGCCCAGACCGACACCACCGGCCAGATCTACGCCGAGGAGAACGCCGCTGCCAACGGCTACCAGGTCAAGATCTTCGACGACCTGCCCGGCACCGCCAACTCGGTGCTGGCCGGCACCGCCGACGCCGCCATCAACGACAACGGCGTCCTTTTCGACTTCGCCAAGAACAACCCGACCACCAAGGTGGTCAAGGAGTTCGCCACCGGCGAGCAGTACGGCTTCAACATGGGGCTGGACAACACGGCACTGCACGAGGCGGTCAACAAGACCCTCGCCGCCGCGAAGGCCGACGGCCGGTTCAACGAGGTCTACAAGAAGTGGTTCGGGGTCGACGCCCCCAAGTGATGCGCTGATGGCTCGGGGACCGGTCCACCCGGTCCCCGAGACCGGCTCGGCGTCCGCGCCCGGCCGCTAACCTGTCCTCGCCGCTCCCCCGCGGCATCACACACCGGGCCAGGGGGTCCCCATGACATCCACAGTGTCAGCCGAGCCGCAGGCTCACCGCCCGTTGTCGCCACGCAAACGCGCGCAGCGGTTCCGGATCGTCCAGTACGCCGTCCTGCTGGTGCTGATCGGCCTGGCCGTCGCCACTGTCGACGGGCGCGCCGTCCAGAACGCCTTCTTCCGCCCCGACCTGATCGCCGAGATCCTGGGGCCCGGCCTGTTCCACGCGTTCTGGCACACCTTGGCCTACACCGCCGGCGCCTTCGCCTTCGGCCTGGTCGCCGGCACGATCCTTGCGCTGATGAAGATGTCGCAGGTGGCGCCCTACCGGTGGCTGGCCAACATCTACATCGAGTTCTTCCGTGGCGTCCCGGCGATCATCGTGCTGCTGGCCTTCAGCCTGCTGGGGATCGCCTTCCCCGGCTTCCGGTTCCCACTCGACCCGTTCGGGACGGTGTGGACGGCGCTCGGCATGGTGTCGGCCGCCTACATGTCCGAGACCATCCGGGCCGGCATCCAGGCAGTGCCGAAGGGCCAGCTGGAGGCTGCCCGGTCGCTGGGCATGCCGCCCGGGATGGCCATGCAGCGGGTGATCCTGCCGCAGGCCTTCCGGATCGTGATCCCGCCGCTCACCAACGAGCTCGTGCTGCTGACCAAGGACTCCTCGCTGGTCTACGTCCTCGGCCTGGTCAAGGCCGACTTCGAACTGACCAAGTACGGCCGCGACCTGGCCAACACGTACGCCAACATGACCCCGCTGGTGATCGCGGGCCTGCTCTACCTCGTCATCACCCTCCCGCTGAGCTACCTGGTGCGGCGGCTCGAGGCCAAAGCTGCAAAGGCACGGTGAGCGCCATGAGCCAGACCATCCCCACCGGCAACCGGGCCGACGAGATCCAGATCTACGACCTCCACAAGTCGTTCGGCGACCTCGAGGTGCTGAAGGGCATCTCCCTCACGGTCCACCAGGGCGAGGTGGTGTGCGTGATCGGGCCGTCCGGCTCGGGCAAATCGACCCTGCTGCGCTGCGTCAACGTCCTCGAGCAGCCCACCTCGGGGCGCATCTTCATCCTCAACGAGGAGATCACCGACCCGGACGCCGACGTCGACCGGATCCGCACCAAGATGGGGATGGTCTTTCAGCAGTTCAACCTGTTCCCACACCTGACCGCCCTGGAGAACTGCACCATCGCCCAGATCCGGGTGCTCAAGAAGTCCCCGGAGGAGGCACGAAGGGTGGCGCTGGAGAACCTGGCCAAGGTGGGTCTCGGCGATCGCGGCGACTCCTTCCCGGCGCAGATGTCGGGCGGCCAGCAGCAGCGGGTGGCGATCGCCCGCGCACTGGCGATGGATCCGGAGATGATGCTCTTCGACGAGCCCACCTCGGCGCTGGACCCCGAACTGGTCGGCGACGTGCTCGCCGTGATGCGAGAGCTGGCCGGGGAGGGAATGACGATGATGGTGGTCACCCACGAGATGGCCTTCGCCCGCGAGGTGGCCGACCGGGTGATCTTCATGGACGACGGCCAGATAGTCGAGCAGGGCCGGCCCCAGGACGTGATCGGCAACCCCACAGAGGAACGCACCAGGACCTTCCTGGCCCGCGTGCTCGACCCCACCCACGTGCACGCCGGGGACGAGGACGCCGCCTACGCCGCCCGCCACCGCGAGCAAGGGGCGGCCCCCCCCCCCCCCCCCCCCCCCCCCCCCGCCCCCCCCCGGGGGCCGCCCCG